>NZ_JAJNOS010000013.1:0-102092 GCF_021044725.1 Clostridium sp. NSJ-145 | reverse complement strand
TAATAAAAGAAAATTTGAGTTTTAAATAGACAATTTTAGTATATTACGATTCAAATAGGATGTCCATTTGGACATCCTATTATGTTATGCTAATTTCAACACTATTTTAAAACAAAGCCTAAATAAATTAAATTTAAGTTATCTAGTGCAATGATTATAAAACTAAAATTTAATTGAAATGTAAAAGTAAATACTGTAGTAACTAATATCATTAAATACTTTAAATGTAATTTATTTATTGCAAATGTGTGAATAAAGTATTAATTAGCCAATATAAAAAATATCATTAAATAATTTTAAATCTGAACGAAAGAGGTGTATCTATGAAGCAATATGTTATACGTCGTATATTAATTAGTATAGTTGTTCTTTTCGGAGTATCATTCATGATTTATGGGATATTACGTTTAATGCCTGGGGACTTTATTGAGCAAATGACATCAGGAAATCCAAGTATAACAGCGGAACAAAAAGAGTTTTTAAGAGAATCTTATGGATTAAATGGAACTGTTATTGAAGGATATGTAACTTGGATAAAAAAAGCTATCACAGGAGATTTCGGAAAATCATTCCTTTATGCAAAGCCTGTTACTGAAGTAATAAAGAGCAGAATGTGGACATCTTTCTCATTAGCAGCAATTGCTTTTGTTATACAGCTCTGTATAGCGATTCCGCTCGGAATACTTGCGGCTACAAAACAATATACAAAAACAGATTATCTTATAGTTTTTCTTGCATTAGCAGGAATATCTTTACCAAGCTTCTTCTTAGCAGCTGTTTTACAAAGAGTTTTTGCTATGGGACTGGGATGGGTTCCTTTATCAGGTATGGTAACGGCAAGAGAAAATTTTACAGGATTTAGATTAACTTTAGATATTGGATACCATTTTATTTTACCAATTACAGTGTTTGTAATAACTGGTATTGGTGGATGGTTAAGATATGTTAGAACAAATATGTTAGAAGTATTAAATGCTGACTATATAAGAACTGCACGTGCTAAAGGTTTATCTGAGCGTAAAGTAATAGGAAAGCATGGATTTAGAAATACATTAATTCCAATAGTAACATTTATCGGAGGAACAATACCAAGCTTGTTTGCAGGAGCAATAATATCAGAAGGAATATTCTCTATTCCTGGATTAGGAAAAGCGGCTCTTGATGCAGTTCAAAATAAGGATTTACCTTTCTTAATGGGATACCTAATGTTTATGGCTGTACTTACATTACTTGGAACACTTATTTCAGATATATTATACGCAGTAGTTGATCCGAGAGTTAGATATAATTAGGAGGGGTTTTGATGATAACTGCAGAAGAATTAAAAAACATTAAGCAATCTAACCAAGAAGAACAAGATAGTTTTGAGAAAAACCAAATAATTCAAACTCCAGGTCAGCTGATAATGAAAAGATTTTTAAGAAACAAGTTAGCTATTTTAGGGGTATGTATTATTTTAGCAATTTCCTTGTTCTCATTTGTAGGACCATTATTTTCACCTTATGGAGAATATGAAATATTTTATATAAATCAAACAACTGGTGAAGAAATAAGAATGACTGATACGGAAGGAATTAAAGGGAAGAATGTAGGAGTTAATGTAAAAGCTCCAATGTCAGCTTCTCACCCTTTAGGTACTGATGCTGATGGTCGTGACGTATTAACTAGACTTATGTACGGTGGAAGAATATCCATAATGTTCAGTGTAGTTGTAACAATCATTGAGTTGCTGTTAGGAGTAACTTTAGGAGGAATAGCTGGTTATTATGGCGGAAAGATAGATATGTTAATCATGAGATTAGTTGAAATATTCTATTGTATACCATTCTTCCCGTTAATGCTTGTTACATCATCATTGATGGCTGCCTTTGGAGTAAAGCCTCAGATGAAGATTTATTTCTTAATGCTTATAATGGGGGTATTCAACTGGGCAGGTGTTGCGAGAATGATTAGAGGACAAATTCTTTCAATACGTGAAATGGACTATATGCAAGCAGCAGAAGCTTGTGGTTTAAGTGTAAGTCGTAAGATATTTAAGCATCTAATTCCTAATGTTACTCCAGTAATCATAGTAATGGCTACTATGGATCTTGGTAGTTTCATATTAACTGAATCAGCTTTAAGCTACTTAGGAGTAGGACTTTCATTCCCATATGCATCATTAGGTAATATGGTTAATGCGGTTAATAGTACTGTAATAATGAAAAATTACTTAAATATTTGGTTACCACCAGGAATAATGATATTATTCATAGTTATGGCCTTTAACTTTATTGGTGATGGTTTAAGAGATGCATTCGATCCAAGGATGAAGAGGTAGGTGAGTAGAAGTGGAAATGAATAATAAAGAATATAAAAAGCAACAAAGAGCTAAAATGAAAGAAATAAAGAAATTCAACTCAAAGATGTATAAGAAGTATAATAAGGATAAGAAACTTAAAAATGTACCAGAATCTCATTATACAGTAACTATGAGGGATGAAAATAATATATTAGAGTTTCATAATTTACAAACTCACTTCTTTACTGATACAGGAACTGTAAAAGCTGTTGATGGAGTATCTTTTGATATCCCAAGAGGAGCTACAGTAGGTGTAGTAGGTGAATCAGGATGTGGTAAATCTGTAACTAGTCTTTCTATAATGAGATTATTACAAGGACCACAAGGACAAATTGTTGGTGGAGAAATAAGATTTAATAATAAAAGTTCAGGAAAGGCAGTAGATATTGCTAAACTTCCTTTAACAGAAATGCAAAAGTTACGTGGAAATGAAATCTCAATGATTTTCCAAGAACCTATGACTAGTTTAAATCCAGTGTTTACAATTGGTGATCAATTAGCTGAACCAATTATGTTGCATGACCCTAAGATGAAAAAAGCAGATGTAGAAACTAGGGTAATAGAATTATTAAAACTAGTAGGTATAGCTAATCCAGAAGGTATAGTTAATAGATATCCTCACGAATTAAGTGGTGGTATGAAACAAAGAATTGTAATTGCAATGGCATTATGCTGCGACCCTCAATTAATTGTTGCAGATGAGCCTACAACAGCATTAGACGTTACTATTCAGGCGCAAATATTAGATTTACTTCGTGATTTGAAGGATAAAATAAATGCATCTATAATGCTTATAACTCATGACCTTGGAGTAGTAGCTAGTATGTGTGATTATGTAGTTGTTATGTATGCAGGTAGAGTAATTGAAAAAGGAACAGTACATGAAATATTTAAAGATCCTAAACATCCATATACTATTGGGTTAATTAAGTCTTTACCAAGTATGAATGAAGGTAATGATAAGCTATATTCTATACCTGGAAATGTTCCAAATCCAATTAATATGCCAAATCACTGTTACTTCAAAAATAGATGTGATAAGTGTAATGATGAATGTTTTGGAGATTACCCTCCTATTAAGGAAATAACACAAACACATAAAGTAAGCTGTCATCTTTATAAATAACTAAGGAGGTAATTATGAGTAGCCAAAATATTTTAGAAGTTAAAAATTTAAAGAAGCATTTCCCTATAAAAGCTGGTGTATTCCAACATGTTGTTGGACATGTTAAGTCAGTTGATGGGGTGTCTTTTGAAATAAAAAAAGGACAAACATTTGGGCTAGTAGGTGAATCTGGTTGTGGAAAAACTACAATAGGACGTACAATACTAAGATTAGTAGAACCTACAGAAGGTGAAGCTATATTAAATGGAAAAGACATATTTAAAATGTCTAAAAAAGAGCTTCAAAAAATTAGACCAGAAGCTCAAATTATTTTCCAAGACCCATACTCTTCATTGGATCCTCGTATGCCTGTTGGTGAAATTATAGGTGAAGCTGTAAGAGCACATGGAATAGTTCCAAAAGAGCAGTATAGAGAATATATAATGCAAATAATGGAGGATTGTGGATTAAGACCATATCATATAGATCGTTACCCACATGAATTCTCAGGAGGACAACGTCAACGTATATGTATTGCCCGTGCATTAGCTCTTAATCCAAGTTTAATTATTGCTGATGAACCAGTAAGTGCATTAGATGTTTCTATTCAAGCACAAATAATAAACTTAATGAGAGAACTTCAAGAAAAGAGAGGTATTTCTTATTTATTTATATCGCATGATTTATCAGTAATAAAATATATTTCTCATGTAATAGGTGTAATGTACTTAGGAAATTTAGTTGAATATGCAACAACTGAGGAGCTATTTAATAATCCTATGCATCCATATACTAAGGCATTATTAAGTGCGGTTCCAGTACCGGATCCAGATGTTAAGATGGATAGAACTATATTAGAGGGAGATCTTCCATCTCCAGCTAATCCACCAGTTGGATGTAAATTTAATACACGTTGTCCAGAATGTATGGATATCTGTACTAAAGAAGCACCAACATTAAGAGTAATGAAAAATGGACATAAAATAGCTTGTCATTTATATGATGAAAAAGATTTATAATATTAAATACTAAGTAAGAAGAGCTGTTCGATGAACAGCTCTTTACTTATGTGAAAATAAGGTGCAATTAAAAAAATGATTCTTACTTTTATACAATGTCTTTTACATATAAATAAGGAATATTATAATAAATGTATACAATAAAGATGTGGATGGATAAGTTGATATGAATTATGTTTATATTTTAAAGTGTAGTGATGATAGTCTATATACTGGTTGGACAAACAATTTGGAGAAAAGATTTAAAGCGCATTCCACTGGTAAAGGAGCAAAATATACAAAGGCTAGATTACCAGTGGAATTAGTATATTATGAAGAGTTTGAAGATAAGATAGATGCAATGAAGAGAGAATATGAGATAAAGCAATTGAAGAGAAAAGAGAAGTTAGAATTAATTAATAGAAAAATTGATGTGTGAATGTCAGCGATTAGAAATTAAATCTTAGAATAAAGAGAAGTGAATATTAAAAATAGTAGTATTAATAAATAAGTTATAGAAATAGTAGAATCTTTTTATATGAAAAGACTACTATTTTTTTTGAAATTTTTAATAAGTATAATGGAGAAACTTAAAATTTGAGTTTTGTTAGTTGAATTTATATTTTTATTACTAGAAAAAGAAATTACACTTAATATTAATAATTACAGTTGGTGTATATTTGGTGTAAAAAGATTAAAAAATTTTAATTTTACTCTAATTTTGTCTTCATGAAAGATATTAGCTTGTATTATATAATTCAATTACAGATTAGCAATAAGGAGAAGATAATATGAATAAATATTTAGAAGCAATAAGAGATAAAATAAAAACAAATAAAAGAAAATTAATAAAAAGAGCATCAATAGTAGTAGCCATAATAGCTGGATTAGGTATTGCAGCATTTGCAACTGTTTATAGTATAGCAAAATCTAATATTAATTATACAGTTGAAGAAGCAAAAGCAATAGTACTTCAATCAGTTCAAGGAGAAATAGTAAGAGTTAATAAAAGATTAGATTTAGATACTTTTAGTTTTGACTATGAATTTAAAATAAAAGATAAAAATAATATGCTGATAAAGGCTGATGTAAATTCTAGCTTAGGTGTTATTACAGATTTAGATAGCTATTATGATTAAAATTCAAATATGAATTAAATAAGGAGCAATCACTGTGAAAAACATATTAATTGTTGAAGATGAAGCAAATATTTCTGACTTTGTAAAAGGAGAATTAGAATATGAAGGATATAATGTTTGCATTAAAGAAGATGGTAGAGAAGGTTTGGAAGAAGCTTTAAAAAACGAATATGATCTTATAATATTGGACGTTATGTTACCTTCTATGAATGGTTTTGAAATATGTAGAAGATTAAAGAGAGAAAAACAGTCCACGGTAATAATGCTCAGTGCAAAAGATAGTGTAATGGATAAGGTTAATGGTCTTCAAATAGGAGCGGATGATTACATAGCAAAACCATTTGCAATAGAAGAATTACTTGCACGTATTGAAGTAGTATTTAGAAGGCAAGATAATTCAAATAATTACATAATAAAATTTAAGGACATCACAATTAATAAAAGTTCAAGAATTGTTAAAAAAGATGGTAATGAGATAAATTTAACTAATAAAGAGTATGAATTATTAATGATATTGCTAGATAACAAGGATAAGGTGGTTACTAGAGAAGAACTATTAGAAAAAATATGGGGATATGGATATGAACCAGAAACTAATGTTATAGATGTATATATCAGATATTTAAGGTCAAAGTTAAATAATGAGAATAAGGAACAATATATACAAACAGTTAGATCAGTTGGTTATATTATGAGGAGCTAATAATGAAAACTAAAAAGGTACCTATATTTTTAGAATTTATGAAAAAATCATTTTTTATAATTGGTTTAATTTTATTTATATATACAATTGGTCAACTAATTGCATTTGGTATGTTTACAGATGAATATGAAAGAGATTTATTAAAAGATAGGTATAAAGAGATAGTTAGTTTATCTCAAGATATAAACGTACAAATATCAGAAAATAGTTTTTATCAATACTTACAACATTTAGCAAATGATGATGAATATATTAGGATTTATTCATCAAACAAAATATACTATGAATCTCTATCTGAAGTATGGGAAAATATTAAATTTGATTATTTAAATAAAGATATTTCAATTAAACCTAGATTTTTTGATTCTGATATATATATGGTACTAACAGCCCCAATAAATATAGCAGGGTCCGAATATACATTACAGATAGCTAGAGAAAATGAGATGTTGAAGGATTTTACTGAAAACTCTTTTCCAATTTTAATTTTTACATTAATTTTAGGATTGATTTTAAGTGGTATAGGAGCTATTTACGTTTCAAAGAATTTTATAAATAGACTTAGAAGGCTTACAACAACTATGAATGAAATAAAGGAAAATGGTATCAATAAAAGAGCTGAGATTTCAGGACTAAATGATGAGATTGATAAAGTAAATATTGTTTTTAACTCAATGATGGATGAATTAGAAGAAGCATTTCATGAGCAAAGTAGATTTGTGTCAGATGCATCACATGAATTAAAAACACCGCTGACAGCACTTCATGGACACTTAAGTATGCTTAAAAGATGGGGAAAGAATGATAAAGATCGTTTAGAGAAATCATTGGATATATGTTTAAAAGAAGTTGAAAGATTAAAAAAATTAGTAAATGATATGTTATTACTATCTAAAGCAGAAAAATCAGAAATAAACTTAGATAAATTAGAAGAAATTAATCCGATAATAGTAGTTGATGAGGTTATAGAAGAATATAGAGTTTTAAAGCCAAATGTAAAATATATCGTTAATACTGATGAAGATATAAATATGAAAATTGACCCAAATGATTTAAAACAATTATTAATTATATTTATTGATAATTCTATAAAATATAACAATAAGGATAATATAGAAATTGAAATAACATTAAAAAAAGAAGCTAGTAAATTAAAATTAGAAGTTAAGGATAATGGGATTGGAATTCCAGAGAATGAAATTAATAATGTAATGAAGAGATTCTACAAGATTGATAAATCTAGAGTAAATAATAATTCTTTTGGAATTGGATTATCCATTGCAAATAGAATAGCAAATAATTATAATGCTAAAATTCAAATAGATAGTGAATTAGATAAATATACGAGGATAAGTGTATATTTCAAGTGATATAAATTATATTTAACAAAAGGAGAAAAAATGAAAAAATTAAGTTTAGCAGCGATTATAGTAACAGTTAGTATTAGCTTAATAGGATGTACAAATTCAGGTGTAGCAAATAACGGTAATGGGAATAACACTGAATCTAGTATACAAGATAGCAGTGAAAGTAGTAAACAAAATAATAATGTAAATAATACAGGTGATATTTCATTAGATAAAGCAAAAGAAATAGCGTTATCACATGCAGGATTAAGTAGTGATCAAGTAACATTTGTTCAAGCAAACAAGGATTTTGATGATGGAATTCAAAAATACGACATAGAGTTTTATTGTAATGGTAAAGAATATGATTATGAAATTAACGCATATAATGGACAAATTATACAATATGATTATGATATGGAGTATGATTATATTCAAAACAATAATAATCAAAGCAATGTAAATAACATAGCTAAGATTTCAGTAGAAGAAGCAAAACAAATTGTATTATCACATGCAGGTTTAACAAGTAATCAAGTTACTTTCAAAAGGACAGAATTAGATTTTGATTATGGGATTCAAAAATATGAAGTAGAATTTTATTATAATAATAGAGAATATAGTTATGAAGTAGATGCTAATACTGGAGATATATTGGCTTATGAGCAGGATTAGCGTATACTAAGAAAGAAGTGCTACTCTTAAATAGGGGAGCACTTTTTTGCCACAACATATTTTTATAAAGATATTATTATTAAATATATTTAAGTTTATTTTTTATAAAAATTTGATATAATATAAATAAGAAGTTCAGAAAATAAAAAAGTAGAGTGCGTCAACACTCTACTAAATATACAATTCTAGTTGCTTAGGCAACTGGTATCACTAATTTTTTATTGATTTAAAAATAGTAGCTGTCCAATTGCGATGTGGGGCTACTATTTTTTTGAGATTTTTTCTATAAGTAACACTATAAATGTTAATAATGCTATTAAGAATATACCTGCTGTAAATAGTAACATTAAATCATCGTTACTCATTAGTATCACCTCCTTTCACAAGAAAGGTGAGTGATACCAGTAGCCCACATTCAACTTTTAAATTGTACTTTAGAATTATACCATAATTATGTAGAAAACAAACAGAAGAATAAAATGGTAAAACTATTAGTACTTGCAATAGTTACTGAGAACCGTATCACAAAGAATATGAAAATTTAAAAGTAATAAATTGTTATTGACTGATACCTAGGGCATTAGATTAACATCTAAATTAGAGGTGGTTATATGTTAATAAATGAAGTATGTAAATTAACAGGCTTAACAAAGAAAGCAATTGAATATTATGAAAAACAAGGATTAATAAAGCCTATAAAGAGCGATAATGGATATAGAAATTATTCACAAGAGGATATAGCTTTATTAAATGAAATATCCTTGTATAGAAAATTAGATATAAGCATTAAAGATATTAAGGTAATAATAAAGAGTAGAGATAAGAAAGATATAATTAATAACATTATTAAAGATAAACAAAATAAAGAAATTCAAATAAAAATGTAAAAGAGATATTTAGAAGAAATAATAGAAAATAACTTCGATAGAATTTCAATAAAAGAATTAAATGATGAGATTATTGAAAGTGAAAAAAATAATGGAGAATTTATTAAGAGAGAGTTGATTAGAGCTTTTCCTGATGGAATGGGAAAATATTTAGCATATCATTTTGCACCATACTTAAATGAACCTATAGATACTCCTGATAAATATGAAGCATGGATTAATATTGTTGAATTTTTAGATAATGTTCCTGAAATAAAAATACCTAGATTTATTCAAATTGGATATGAGAATATAAGTGATGAAATAGCAAAGAAAATAAATGATGATACAAGAAATGAAATAAACAATATGCTAAATGCAGAAGGCGAAGAGTTAGAAAGGTATAAGCAAAAATTATTGGATAATATAGAAAAACAAAATGATAAATCATTATTAAAAGTTATGAATCCTTTTTATAAGTTTAAAAAGCAACTTAATGAATTTTTTAATAGCAGTGGATACTATGATATATTTTTACCTAACATGAAAATATTAAGTAGTGAGTATAAAGAGTATCATGATAAACTTACAAAGTTAAATGATAAGCTATCTAAGGAATTAGGGATTAAATATGATGAAAATATGAGAGTAATAATATCTAAAGATAATGATTAATAGTGTAAGAATAATATATAATTAAAATAGATGTGAAAAGTAGCTTTAGTTATTTATAGTGGTTAACTAAGGCTACTTTTAATGTTTTTTATATAAGTTTTAATAGTAATTTGCTATTATGAATATTATTAACTATAATAACTGCACCAATTATTGCCTAATATTATTTCCCAGGAAAATTCCACTCAGAATAAAACTCATCTAAAAAGCTTTCCATAAATTCATGTCTTTTTTTAGCTATTTCTTTAGCTGTTTTTGTATTCATTAGGTCTTTTAGCTTTAATAGTTTTTCGTAAAAATGATTTACAGTATGATTTTCTAGGTTTTTAACTTGTTCTAAACTTTCAAAGTTGATTGGAGCTACAGATGGGTCATAAATAGGTCTTCCTTTACTACCACCATAAGCAAAAGTTCTAGCTATTCCAATAGCACCAATGGCATCTAGTCTATCAGCATCTTGAACGACCTTACCTTCAATAGAAATTTGAGTAGAATCTACTACACCACCTTTAAAGGACATAGTTTTAATAATAGATATAATTTTATTTATATCATCTTTAGATACATCTATAGAATTTAAAAAGTTTTCTGTAACAGTAGTATTAGTTTCAGTACCATCTGAAAATTTCCAATCATCAATATCATGTAATAATGCAGTCATTTCGACTATAAAAAGGTCAGCATTTTCTTTTTCACCAATAAATTTAGCTAAATTATAAACTCTTTCTATATGAAACCAATCATGGCCACTACCTTCACCGTATAGCTTTTCTTTTACGAAGTCTTTAGTATTCTTTATCATTTTATTTTTATCCATAAATGACTCCTTTGATTTTTATTTAGTATTATTTTATTATACATAACATTTAATAAAGCTAGTAGTTATATTATAATAAGAACATAAGATTCGAAAATGAAGAGGATGATTTTATGAATTTAATTACATTAGAAAATATAAGTAAAAGTTATTCGGAAAAAATATTAGTAGATAATATATCATTAGGAATAAATGAAGGCGAAAAAATAGGTATCATAGGAGTGAATGGTACTGGGAAATCAACATTTTTAAAAATAATTGCAGGTGTTGAAGAGCCAGATTCAGGAACTGTAACTAAAGGAAATAGAGTAAGAATAGAATATCTTTCACAAAGTCCTAACTATGATGAAAATGCAACAGTTATAGAGCAAGTATTTAGAGGAAACTCTGAAGAAATGAGTTTATTAAGAGATTATGAAGAAGTATTAGAAGAAATAAGTAAAAATCCTTCTAATGAAGATTTAAATAATAAGTTAATAAAGCTTCAAGGAAAAATAGATGCTTTAAATCTTTGGGGACTAGAAAGTGAAGCAAAAGTTGTATTAACTAAGCTTGGAATAAATGATTTTGAAGCAAAGGTAAGTACTCTTTCTGGGGGACAAAAGAAGAGAGTAATGCTTGCTTCTGCATTAATAACTCCATGTGAATTATTAATACTAGATGAGCCTACTAACCACTTAGATAATGAAACTATAAACTGGTTAGAAGAATATTTAAATAGCAGAAAAGGTGCTTTATTAATGATAACTCACGATAGATATTTCTTAGATAGAGTTACAAACAGAATTTTAGAATTGGACCAAGGAAGACTGTTTAGCTATGAAGGTAATTACTCTGTTTTCTTGGAAAAGAAGATGGAGAGAATGGAAATTGAGCAAGCATCAGAAGAAAAGAGACAAAACCTTATAAGAAAAGAGCTTGCGTGGGTTAGAAGAGGTGCAAAGGCTAGAACAACTAAACAAAAAGCAAGATTAGATAGATTTGATGAACTTGTTAATCGAAAGGTATATGAACAATCTGAAAATGTTGAAATCTCAGTTATGGGAAGTAGACTTGGTAAGAAGATAATTGAAATTGAAAATATATCTAAGAGCTTTGGCGATAAGCAGTTAATAAAAGATTTTAGCTATATTGTGACTAGACAAGATAGAATAGGTATAGTTGGTGAAAATGGTGTAGGTAAATCTACATTAATTAAAATGTTAGAAGAGAAATTAAAACCTGATAGTGGAGAGATAGTAAAAGGTGAAACTGTTAGAATAGCTTGCTTCTCTCAAGATGATGAGCACATGAATCCAGATATGAGAGCTATTGAGTATATAAAAGAAGTAGCAGAGTATTTACAAACAGCTACAGGAGAAAGAATAACTGCATCTCAAATGTGTGAAAAGTTCTTATTTGATGGAACTTTACAATGGACTCCAATTGGAAAGTTATCAGGTGGAGAAAGAAGAAGACTTCATCTTTTAAGAGTTCTTATGGATTCCCCTAATGTACTTTTATTAGATGAGCCTACTAACGATTTAGATATAGAAACTCTTAAGAGATTAGAAGATTATCTTGATGACTTCGGTGGAGTAGTTATAACTGTATCCCATGATAGATATTTCTTAGATAGAATATGTAATAAAATTTTTGCTTATGAAGGTAATGGTAATATAAGAATATACACAGGAAACTATAGCGATTACCTATTAACTAAAGAATATGAGGAAGCTATAAATAAACAAGAAAAAGCTTCAGAGAAGCCTAAAGATTTATCTGAGAAAAAAGAAAGAGTAAAAGAGAAAAAGTTAAAATTTACTTATAAAGAAGAAAGAGAATTTGAAACTATTGATGAAGATATAGAAAACTTAGAAAATAAAATATCTGAAATAGATATATTAATGGAAAAAAACTCTAGAGATTTTGGAAAACTTCAAGAATTGATGAAGGAAAAAGAAGAGGCTGAAGCTGAATTAGAACATAAATATGAAAGATGGGAATATTTAAATGATTTAGCTCAAAAAATAGAAGAACAGAAAAATAATAAGTAGTGAAAAATACTACCAATATATATTTAGTAGATGTACACTTACAGTGTAACTTCAAGTAACCAAATTAAAGTTTGGACTTTTAGTCAAGTTTGTATGAGTGAATCGAAAATTTAGATTTCACTTATGTATAATTAAAAGAAAAAATCACATAATATTAATGTAGCAAGGATGGGTAAAGATAACTCAATACCTATGCTACTGTAGATGAACTAGTAATATTTTATATTGCTAGTTCATTTTAGTTGCAAAAAAATATCCTACAATATAATTATAGGATATTCTACATATTTGGGGATATGTATATTAAAGTTAATGTTAATTACTATTTAAATGATCGTTTATTAAAGTTTGAATTTTATCTTTGCATCTAAAGCCTTTGCAGCCACCAGTACAAGCACCAGTTACTTTTACAACATCATCAACAGTATGAGCTCCTTTAGCTATTACGTCTTTAATTGTTGCTCTAGAAATAGCTTTACATACACAAACCTTAGTTATCTTATCAAGAATCTCTTGATTTAAATTATTGTTTTCCATAGTGTATCCACTCCTAAATATTAAGAACCATCTTATTAGAGAACTAATATAATAATCTATGATTTAATTATAATAATAGAAAAAACAAAAGTCAATATTAATTAATAATGATTATTAATGCAAACTTTATACCAAGTATGCTATTATTATTCGTCTTTTGATAGTAAAGTATTTTATTAAAACTAATATTATAAAATAAAACAGTTTTTGGATGTAATTGACAATGAACTTTTCATAATATATAATAGAACCGTTAAAAACTATGATTAGGAAAAGTATTTAAGTTTTTTCTTTAAGAGAGTGATTGGTTGGTGTGAAATCATAGAAATGCTTTAAGAAAATCACCTATGAGTTGGAGGCTGAAAGTTTGACAATTAAGCTATCCCGTAATCCTGCGTTAAAGGATAGGATATGATAGTATCTGAAGATATGGCTCGTTTTATATATAATGTGAGCTTAATAACCATAGGTGGTATAGCGAATAACACTTCGTCCTTTTGGATGGAGTTTTTTTATTATATAAAAATTATATATATTTAATTTAAGTAATTTTTCTTATTTAAAGGTTGATACTAAAGATGTTGATACTAAGGATAATGTAAAAATATTTATTATTTCAATTTAAAGCAAAATAAGTAATTACATTAAGAGAAGGGAGAAGCAATATGTACAAAAAAGTAGAACTTCCAAATGGTTTTGTTGGCTTAGAAAAAGAAGTTGCAAATCTTTGGACTGCAAGAAATGTCATAAAAAAGAATTTTGATATGAACCAAGATGGTGAATATTTCACTTTCTATGATGGACCTCCAACAGCAAACGGTAGACCTCACGTAGGACACGTTTTAACAAGAGTTATGAAGGATATAATCCCAAGATACAAGGTTATGAAGGGATATAAGGTTATAAGAAAAGCTGGTTGGGATACTCACGGACTTCCAGTTGAACTTGAAATCGAAAAGAAGCTTGGAATTTCAGGTAAAGAACAAATAGAAGAGTACGGAGTTGAAAAATTCGTTAAAGAATGTAAAGAAAGCGTATTTACTTACGTAAGTATGTGGGAAAAGATGACTAACCAAATCGGTTATTGGGTTGATATGGAAAATCCATATGTAACTTATCATAACCCATACATCGAATCAGTTTGGTGGGCATTAAAACAAATGTGGGATAAAGGTCTTTTATATGAAGGACACAAAGTAATGCCATACTGCCCAAGATGTGGAACTGCATTATCATCTCACGAAGTTGCTCAAGGATATAAAGACGTTAAGGACTTAACTTGTATAGCTAAATTTAAAGTTGAAGGAGAAGAGAATAAGTATATCTTAGCTTGGACAACAACTCCTTGGACATTACCTTCAAACTTAGCTTTATGTATAAACAAAGCATACACTTATGTAGAAGCAAAAGTTGGAGAAGAAACATTAATATTAGCTAAAGATTTAGCAGCGAAAGTTTTAGGCGAAGATTATGAAATAGTTAGAGAATTCCCTGGAACTGAACTTTTAGGAACTAAGTATGAACAATTAATGCCTTTCGGTAAAGTTGAAGGTAAAGCATTTGAAGTAATTCACGGTGATTACGTTACTTTATCAGATGGTACTGGTATAGTTCATATAGCTCCAGCTTACGGTGAAGATGACAGCTTAGTAGCTAAAGCTAATGGAATCACTTTCATTAACTTAGTTGACAGAGAAGGTAGATTCGTAGAAGAAGTTACTCCATGGGCAGGAAAATTCGTTAAGAAATGTGATGAAAGCATCTGTAAATGGCTTGAAGAAAACAACAAGTTATTTAAATCAGAAAGACACCTTCACTCATATCCACATTGTTGGAGATGTGACACACCACTTCTTTACTATCCAAAGGAAAGCTGGTTTGTTGCAATGACAACTCTAAGAGATAAGCTTTTAGAAAACAATAATAAGATTAACTGGTACCCAGATAACATAAGAACAGGTAGATTTGGTAAGTTCTTAGAAAATGTTATCGACTGGGGTATTTCAAGAGATAGATATTGGGGAACTCCACTTCCAATTTGGGGATGTGAATGCGGACATAAAGAATGTATCGGAAGCATCGAAGAATTAAGAGAAAAGGGAATAAATGTTCCAGAAGATATCGAATTACACAAACCTTATATAGACAATGTTCACTTAAAGTGTGAAAAGTGTGGAAAAGAAATGACAAGAACTAACGAAGTTATTGACTGTTGGTTTGACTCAGGTTCAATGCCATTTGCACAATTACACTACCCATTTGAAAATAAGGAATTATTCGAGGAAAACTTCCCAGCTCAATTTATATCAGAAGCTGTTGACCAAACAAGAGGATGGTTCTACACATTATTAGCAATTTCAACTGCTATATTTGATAGAAATCCATTTGAAAACTGTATAGTTTTAGGTCACGTTCTAGATAAGAAGGGCTTAAAGATGTCAAAATCTAAGGGTAATGTTGTAGATCCATTCACAGTATTAGATGCTCAAGGTGCTGATGCTACAAGATGGCATTTCTACACTGCAAGTGCTCCATGGTTACCAACAAGATTCTCAGTTGATGATGTTGGTGAAGCTGGAAGAAAGTTTATGGGAACATTATGGAATGTTTACTCATTCTACGTTCTATATGCTGAATTAGACCAATTCAATCCGCTTAACTATGCTGATTTCGTATCAGAAAATGTTATGGATAAATGGATTATGTCTAAGCTTAACACATTAGTTAAGGACGTTGATTCTATGTTAGATTCATACCAAATAACTCAAGCTGCTTTAGCTATTGAAGATTTCACAGATGAGTTATCAAACTGGTATGTAAGAAGAAACAGAGGTAGATACTGGTCAGAAGAATTAACTAATGACAAGATTGGTGCTTATGTAACTTTATACAGAGTATTAACTACTTTAATAAAGGTTGCAGCTCCATTCGTACCATTTATAACAGAAAATATTTATCAAAACTTAGTAGCTGGATTAGACAATAATGCTCCAGAAAGCATTCACTTATGTTCATGGCCACAAGTTGATGAAAGTGCTATAAATAAAGATTTAGAAAAGGAAATGGATTTAGCTTACACAATAGTTAAGCTTGGAAGAAGTGCAAGAAATGGTGCTAACATTAAGAATAGACAGCCACTTTCTAAGATGCTTATTTCAACAGATTCACTTCCAGAATACTACGGAGATATCATAACTGATGAGTTAAATATCAAAGAAGTAGAATTTGGTGCTGACCTTTCTAAATACGTTAACTTTGAAATCAAGCCAAACCTACCTGTATTAGGAAGAGCTTATGGTAAGATGATACCTGGAATCAGAAAAGAAATAGCTGCTAGAAACCAAATGGAATTAGCTCAAGCTATCCAAAATGGGGAAACAGTAACTATAAATGTTGATGGAACTGAAATTGAACTTAATAAGGAAAACTTATTAGTTACAATGCAAGGTTTAGAAGGATATGCATTTGCTGGTGAAGGTTCAATAGGTGTTGTTCTTGATACTCATATTTCAGAAGAACTTAGAGAAGAAGGTCACGTAAGAGAAATGATTTCTAAGATTCAAAATATGAGAAAAGATAAAGGATTTGAAGTTGCAGATAAGATTAATTTATATGTAGCAGGAAACGAAATGCTAGAAGGCGTTATCAAAAAGTTTGCTGATACTATAAAGAAAGAAACTTTAACTCAAGAAATAGTATTTAATGGAGATTATGATTATACTGAAACTGTTATTAATGGTGAAAAATTAAATATGACAGTAGAAGTAGTTAAATAATTTAAAAATATTATGGTAAAGAAGGGAATTAACTCATAATTCCCTTCTTTTTTTGAAAGAATATATAAAGATAGATAAATTAGTTCAAAATTATATTATATTAATAAAATACTTATATGTTCTTGTACAACTAATGAAAAAACGGTATAATTAATAATTAAAATGAAAAAAATGGAGTGATGTTGACATGGCTACTTCTATTAAAGATGTTGCAAGAGAAGCGGGCGTTTCAATAGCTACGGTTTCTAGAGTACTTAATGATATAGATGTTGTAAATGAAGATACAAAGAAAAAGGTATTGGATGCAATAAAGAAATTAGGATACAGACCAAATATCGTAGCTAGAAGCTTAAAGACTCAAAGAACGAAGACAATAGGAATATTAGTTCCAGATATATCAAGTGGATTTTATCCTGAAATAGTTAGAGGAGCAGAAGATGTTGCTAATATATATGATTATAACGTTATATTATGTAACTCAGACTTTGACTACGATAAAGAAAAAGATTACTTAAGAGTATTGAAAGAGAAAATGGTAGATGGAGTTATCTACATGAGCTCTTCATTACAAGAAGAATCTCTAGATATTATTAATGATTTAGATTTAAAAACTGTTTTAGTTGAAACAAAAGACAGAGAAGGAAGATTACCAAGCGTAACTATAGATAACATAGAGGCTTCATATGAAGCAACTAAGCATTTACTTGAAAAAGGAATAAAAAATATTGCCTTTGTAGGAGTAAAGAAAGAGGTAGCTAATGCTTGGGGAGATAGATTCTTAGGATACGAAAAAGCTTTAAAAGAAGCTGGATTAGAAGTTGATGAAGATTTAGTATACCTTCAAAATCTTAAATACAAGACAGGTAGTGATGCTGCGGAAAAATTCTTAAGCCTTTCTAAAAAATTTGAAGGGGTTGTATGTGCATCAGATGAAATAGCTATGGGAGTTATAAATGGATTAAGAGAAAAGGGAATTAATACTCCAGATGACGTTAGTGTTATAGGATTTAATAATAACGCTGTAGCATCATATTTCTATCCAAGATTAACTACAGTAAATCAACCAAGTTATGATATGGGATCTGTAGCTATGAGAATGTTAATTAAAATCTTAAATAATAAACCTTTAGAAGAAGGTCAATATGTATTAGATTATAAGTTAATACAAAGAGAAAGTTGTAAATAAGTCGTTTTATACGACTTATTTTTTTTTATTTATAAAGATTGTAATAATAAAGAAAATATGGTAAACTATATACATAAGGTTGAGAACGTTTACTAAATAAAATAAAATGGGTTAAAAAATTCAACTATGTATGTGTTATTTTATGAGAGTATAAGTTAAATGGGTGTAATAATAATTTAGTAAACAAGATAATAAAAAGATAGCTATGGGTAAGCTATCTTTTTTTATTTTGAATAAAATATGTTATTTTATAATATTCCTTCATTTTTTAATATATCTTCTAATTGTTGTACCTTTTGAGTTAAAGTATAGAATTTTTCCTTTAAAACTTCTTTTGGGGCATCTATTGTATCAACGAATTCTTCCATTTCTTCAACCGTTTTTAATGCTTCCTCTATGTCTCTTTGAGCTAATTTTAAGTTTGATTCTTTCATCGGTACATCTCCTTATATTTAAAGTAAAACTAATATAGTATTTATCTTTATCCTATCACTAATAAATAGACGTTGCAAGGCATATATTTTAAATAGTTAACAGTTAAAAGAGAAAAGTTAAGAAGTGAAAAATCAACAGTTCCACGCGTTTATAAAATTAATAGTTAAAAGTAAAAGTTGGGGTGTAAATTCAGCTGAACTGAATTTAAAACATAATATAAAAAATTACGGAGTTGTTTTATCCATAACTTTTAATTTGTTATTTTACACTATTAATAAAAATAAGGAACGGTTTTATAAAAGCTAATAACTACTAAATCTTAACTATTAACTATTAATTAAATTGGGGGGATAGTAAATGATAAATTACATATGGTTTATAATGATTTTTCTAGGAATACTAGTTAGTATATTTACTGGCAATGGGGAAGCTATGTCTAATACAATAATTAGTTCTATAGATAGTACCGTTACTTTTATTATAAGTTTAGTTGGATTAATGTGCTTTTGGTGTGGAGTAATGAAGGTTGCTGAAAAAAGTGGATTAACAGAGAAGTTAGCAAAGCTTATGAAACCGATACTTAAAGTGATTTTTAAGGAAGCAGCAAAGGATGAAAAAGCATTAGGGGCAATTGTAATGAATATAACTGCTAATATGATGGGGTTAGGAAATGCTGCTACACCTTTTGGGATAAAAGCTATGGAAGAAATGGATAGATTAAATAGAGATAAAGGAAGAGCTAGTAATGATATGGCGTTATTTCTTGTACTTAACGCGGCTTGTGTTCAGTTAGTACCATCCACGGTAATTTCTATAAGAGCGGCAGCAGGGTCTACAAATCCTGGGGTAATAATTTTACCTGCGATTATATCAACCACGGTGGCGGCTATTGTAGGTGTTATATGTGCTAAAATTCTTCAGAGATATTTTTAAGGAGGGATAGAGTATGTTTCAATATATAACTAAAAGTATAATTCCTATAATAGTATTTATAATAATAACTTATGGGATGTTTAAGGGAAGAAAGGTTTATGATTGGTTTGTTGAAGGTGCAAAAGATGGATTAAAGGTATGTATGAATATTTTTCCTTATCTTTTAGCTATGATTTTGGCGGTTCATATATTTAGGGAAGCTAAGCTTTTAGATATGTTAAATAATCTTATCTCTCCTATATCAGGATTAATAGGTTTACCTAAAGAAGTAGTTCCTCTTGTTTTAGTAAAACCTCTGTCAGGAAGTGGAGCTATGGGAATATTTACTGATATACTTAAAAATTATGGACCAGATACGTTTATAGGGTTAGTATCATCAGTAATAATGGGAACTACAGAAACTATATTTTATACTGTAACGGTATACTTTGGTGCAGTTAAAATTAAAAAAGTAAGACATACAGTTTGGGCTGCAGTGATGGCTGATATGACAGCAATTATTATGGCAATATTAATGGTAAAAATTCTTATATTTTAAAAGTTTATGGAAAAATTTTGTTTTTATAGATATAATATTTATTAATTGTAGCTGTTAATTTAATACGCAAAGGAGAAAAAGTATATGAAGGCAGATTTTTTTAAAAATAATAGAAAAAGATTATTTGAAAAAATAAAAGATAATTCAATTGTGATTTTATTTGCAGGTAATGCGCCTAAAAAGACTGCAGATGAAGCATACCCATTTACGCCTAATAGAAACTTTTACTATTCAACAGGAATAAGTGAAGAAAATCATATTCTTGTAATGAGTAAAGTAGGTGGAAGTGAGAAGAGTACATTATTTATAAAAGATATAGACCCTGATTTAGAAAGATGGATAGGAAAGAGTATTCGTAAAGATGAAGCTACTGAAATTAGTGGTATTGAAGACGTAAAATTTAAAAGTCAATTTGATTCAGAGATTCATAGATTGCTTTGCTTAAAAGAAGAAGTGAATCTATACTTAGATTTAGAAAGAGATAGTATTTCTTCAACATCTAGTATAGCAAATGAATTTGCTAAGGATATAATTTCTAAATATCCACAAGTAATGATTAAAAATATATTTAGTATATTTGGAGAATTACGACTAGTAAAAAGTGAAGAAGAAGTTGATAACATAAAAAAAGCTATATCAATAACTATCGAAGGTATTGAAGCTTTAATGAAAAATTCTAAAGCAGGAATAAAAGAATATCAATTAGAATCATATTTTGATTTTGTATGTAAAAATAATGGGGTAAAGGATTTTGCATTTAAAACTATTGCAGCTGCAGGAAAAAATGCAGCTACATTACACTATGTAGCAAATGATTCAGAATTAAAAGACGGAGATTTAATTCAGTTTGATTTAGGAGCACAATATAACTTTTACAATGCAGATATTTCGAGAGCCTTCCCTGTAAACGGAAAATTTACAGAGAGACAAAAAGCTGTTTATAATGCTGTTTTAAAGGTTAACGAAGAAATAATAAATGATATAAAACCAGGAAAAACATTTAGAGATATCAATAAAAAAGCTACTGATCTAATAGCTGAAGAATGTATTAAACTTGGACTTATAAAAGAAAAATCAGAGGTTAGTAAGTATTATTTTCATAGCATTGGACATAGTTTAGGACTAGATACTCATGATTTAGAAACACCTCATAGAGATATAACATTTAAAGAAGGTGTAGTATATACAGTAGAACCAGGAATTTATATTGAAGAAGAAAATATGGGCATAAGAATAGAAGACGATATTCTAGTAACGAAAGATGGAGTAGTAAATTTAACAAGTGGAATGATAAAGACTGTGGAAGAAATAGAAACTTTTATGGCAAAGTATAATAATAACATTAAATAAATATACTTGAAAAAAGTTATAAAATGGTATTGTCAAGAACGAATATAATGTGTATAATTATAATAAATTAATCGTGAATAAATAAAGGTAGAGGCGCGATACTTAAGAGTACTATTGATGAGGTAAGCACTGTGAGTTAATAGGAAAGGAATTATCGCCGAAGCATACAACTAATGCTTTAAGGTTGTATAGCTGGGGATGTATATAATATATATATCACTGTCACAAACTTGTTTTTGTGGTGAGCTATCATTTGAGGAAGACCTAATTTTTTAATGCAATTTTAGGGCCTTGAGTGTTAACTCAAGGCTCTTTTTATTGCACAAAAGCAAAACCCTTTAATTATTCACAAAAAATATATTAATTAGGGGGAAACAAAAATGAAAAAGACGGGATTTAGAGTAATCCTACTAACAATGATTATTTTTACTTTATCAACAACAATGGCATTTGCCAGTGAGTTAGAACCAGCAGCAGTAAATGCAGAAAGATTTGGGTTATTAACTTTAATACCACCAATAGTAGCGATAGTATTAGCATTTATTACTAAGAACGTTGTTATTTCTTTATTTATAGGGATTTTATCAGGTAGCTTTTTAATTAGCCTTACAGGATATAATGTGTTTTATGCACTTATACAAGCATTCTTAGATTTTGTTACAAGAGCATTAAATTCTTTAGCAGATCCATGGAATGCAGGTATAATACTTCAGGTATTGGCAATTGGAGGAGTTATTAATTTAGTAGGTAAAATGGGTGGAGCTAAGGCTATAGCAGAAGCTTTAGCAAAAAAAGCAAAGACTGCAAGAAGCACTCAATTAATAACTTGGTTATTAGGATTATTCGTATTCTTTGATGATTACGCAAATTCACTTATAGTTGGACCTATAATGCGTCCAGTAGCTGATAAGATGAAGATTTCAAGAGAGAGATTAGCGTTTATAATTGATGCAACTGCAGCGCCAGTAGCTGGGCTTGCAATAATATCAACTTGGATTGGATTAGAAGTTAGCTTAATAGGTGAAGGGTTTAATCAAATAGGTGTAGAAGCAAGTGGATTTGGAGTATTCCTTCAAACTATACCATATAGATTTTACAACATATTAATTCTTGCATTTATAATTATTACAGCAGTTACTTTAAAAGAATTTGGACCAATGAGAAAAGCTGAAATAGCTGCAAGAAAGAGAAATAAAGATATTGTTGAAGAGATAGCAGCATCATCTTCACAAATGGATGAATTAGAACCAAAAGAAGGTGTAGAGCTTAGCATATGGAATGCAATTATTCCAATAGGGACACTAATTATTTCAGCGCTAGTAGCATTCTACTATAGTGGATATAGCTCAATAATGGGTGGAGATAACGTAGCACTTCAACAAATAATGACTAACTCACCAATGTCATTTGCAGGAATAATGGAAGCTTTCTCAGCAGCAGATGCTTCAGTAGCATTATTCCAATCAGCATTATTTGCATCAGTTGTAACTATAATTATGGCTGTTAGTAAAAAGATATTTACTTTAAGTGAAGCTATAGAAACTTGGGTAGATGGAATGAAAGGGCTAATTATTACAGGAGTTATTCTTATATTAGCTTGGTCTTTAGGTTCAGTAATTAAAGAACTTGGAACTGCATATTATTTAGTTGAAGCTTTACAAGGTGCTATACCAGCATTTTTATTACCAAGTTTAATATTCGTTCTAGGAGCAGTAATATCATTCTCAACTGGAACTGCATATGGAACAATGAGTATATTAATGCCATTAGCAATACCTCTTGCACATTCAATTAATCCTGAAATGTCATTTATAGTAGTTTCTACAAGTGCAGTATTAACAGGGGCGATATTTGGAGATCATTGTTCACCAATTTCAGATACAACAATACTTTCATCAATGGGTGCAGGATGTAACCACATAAATCACGTTAATACACAAATATGGTATTCATTATTTGTTGCAACAATAACAATATTATTTGGTTATATTCCAGCAGGTTTAGGATTACCTATATATCTAGTATTACCATTAGCACTAGTTGCTGTATATGTTGGGGTACAAATATTTGGTAAGAGGGTAGATGAAGCTAACATAGAAGATGAAACAGGCGCTTTAGCAAAATAAGAAAATAATAGGGGCTATATAAAGGCTGTGCATGGGGGCACAGCTTTTATTTTTGCTTATTGACAGTTTTTACATTTTAGCATATTATAAAATTAATAAATGCATAGAAAAGAAGAGTAGTTTAGGAATATGTCTAAAGAGAGCTAGGATTTGGTGAAAGCTAGCGTCATTGAACTTTATGAAGATGGTCTTGGAGCAGATTATCTGAGTCTTATGATTAGGATAATACGGTAGCAACCGTTATATTGCACGGTGATGATAGTCACCTAGTGAGATATTTATTGTGAGATAAATGTAAAAATAGAGTGGTAACGCGTATATAACGCCTCTATATGGGTAATTAACCTATATAGAGGATTTTTTTATAATTAAAAATTAATAATTAGAAGTGAATATTTAACGAAAATATCAAAATTTAAATTCCTATATCTTAATTATTAATTAGAAAAAAGGAGGAAGAAATATGACTAAAAAACCATATTATATAACTACTGCAATTGCATATACTTCAGGTAAGCCACATATAGGTAATACTTATGAGGTAGTTTTAGCTGATAGTATAGCAAGATATAAGAGATTACAAGGCTATGATGTTCAATTCCAAACAGGAACAGACGAACATGGTCAAAAAATTGAGTTAAAAGCTCAAGAAGCTGGTATTACACCAAAGGAATTTGTTGATAATATAGCAGGTGAAATTAAAGGAATTTGGGATTTAATGAATACTTCTTATGATAAATTTATCAGAACAACTGATGAGTATCATGAAAAACAAGTTCAAAAAATATTCAAGAAGCTTTACGAACAAGGGGATATATATAAAGGTCACTATGAAGGATTATATTGTACACCATGTGAATCTTTCTTTACTTCATCACAATTAGTTGATGGTAAGTGTCCTGACTGTGGAAGAGAAGTTCAACCAGCTCAAGAAGAAGCATATTTCTTAAAGCTTAGCAAATATACAGATAGATTAATTGAGCATATAAACACTCATCCAGAGTTTATTCAACCAGAATCACGTAAAAATGAAATGATGAACAACTTCTTATTACCAGGATTACAAGATTTATGTGTATCAAGAACATCATTTAAGTGGGGTATTCCAGTTGATTTTGATGATAAACACGTTGTATATGTATGGCTTGATGCTCTTTCAAACTATATAACTGGTTTAGGATATGATTTAGATGGAAATCATGCAGAAGCGTATACAAAATTCTGGCCAGCAGATTTACACTTAATAGGTAAGGATATTTTAAGATTCCATACTATTTACTGGCCAATTATGTTAATGGCTCTTGATATTCCATTACCAAAGCAAATTTTCGGTCATCCATGGTTATTACAAGGTGACGGAAAAATGAGTAAGTCTAAAGGTAATGTTATATACGCTGATGATTTAGTAGAATTATTTGGTGTTGATGCAGTTCGTTACTTCGTTCTTCATGAAATGCCATTCGATAATGACGGAACAATCACTTGGGAATTAGTTACTGAAAGAGTTAACTCAGATTTAGCTAATACTTTAGGAAATCTTGTTTCTAGAACAGTTACAATGGTTGAAAAGTATTTTGATGGAGTAATTCCAGTACCAATGGTTAAAGAAGCTGTGGATGATGAGCTTATCTCATTAGCGCTTGAAACTCCTAAAAAAGTTGCAGATAAGATGGAGCATTTAAGAATTGCAGATGCTTTAGATCAAATATGGAACTTAATTAGAAGAACAAATAAATATATAGATGAAACTACTCCTTGGGTTCTTGGAAAAGATGAATCTCAAAAGGATAGACTTGCTACAGTACTTTATAACTTATGTGAAAGTATAAGATTTATATCAAGCTTAATTGCACCATTCTTACCAGAAACAAGTGCAAAAATCAATGAACAAGTTAATATTTCAAAAACAGATTTAGAAAGCTTACATTCATTTGATGGAACAGCTGCTGGAACAAAGGTTAATAGAGGTGAAGCAATTTTCCCAAGACTAGATGTAAAAGCAATATTAGAGGTAGTTGAAAAGAAAAAAGCAGAACAATTAGCAGCACAACAAAAAGTTGAAGAAAAGAGAGAAATAACTCCAATTAAAGAGGAAATCACAATAGATGATTTTGCTAAGCTTGACTTAAGAGTAGTTA
Source organism: Clostridium sp. NSJ-145 (assembly GCF_021044725.1). Classification (NCBI taxonomy): domain Bacteria; kingdom Bacillati; phylum Bacillota; class Clostridia; order Eubacteriales; family Clostridiaceae; genus Clostridium; species Clostridium sp. NSJ-145. The sequence goes on along the minus strand of NZ_JAJNOS010000013.1, from coordinate 76,372 downwards.
AAGTAACTGCTTGTGAACCAATCAAGGGAGCAAAAAAATTATTAAAATTAAAAGTAGATTTAAATGGTGAAGAAAGACAGGTAGTATCAGGAATAGCTAAATTCTATAAACCAGAAGAATTAGTAGGAAAATACGTTGTTTTAGTAGCTAACTTAAAGCCAGTAACATTAAGAGGAGAATTATCTCAAGGTATGATACTTGCTGCAGCTACAGACGATGATAGTGTATTAAACCTAGTAAGTCCAGGTGAACTACCAACAGGAAGCCAAGTAAGATAAGTGAGACTCTAAATCTCCGATTTAGCTAGTCGAACTTACACCTACGAACGGATGTGAGTCGGTGTTTCCTCTAAGACTCTAAATCTCTGATTTAGCTAGTCGAACTTACACCTACGAACGGATGTGAGTCGGTGTTTCCTTTAAGACTCTAAATCTCCGATTTAGCCAGTCGAACTTACACAGACGAACGGATGTGAGTCGGTGTTTCCTCTAGACTCTAAATCTCTGATTTAGCTAGTCGAATTTGACTAAAAGCTCAAGTCTGTGATTGGGTATCTTGAAGTTACACTATAAGTGTATTGATTTGACGATAGAGGAAGTTTCACTTAAAACAAAGGAGCCATTAGGCTCCTTATTTTATAGTGAAAAGTTTTGCTAAAGCAATATTTTCACTTTCACCGTAGGTGAACTTTTCATCTTTGTAGCAATAAAAGGGGGTTTTTTAATGAATATAATTATAGGAAATGCATGGCCTTATGCTAATGGACCACTTCATTTAGGAAGAATTGCTGTATGGTTACCTGGGGACATTTTAGCTAGGTATCATAGAATGATGGGAGATAATGTTGTATTTATATCAGGAACTGACTGTCATGGTACTCCTGTTACTAATAGAGCAGAAGAAGAGGGGATATCTCCGTTAGAAGCTGTAGAAAAATATCATAAGGAATTTCAAAAATGTTTTAAATCTTTAGGATTTTCTTTTGATATTTTTGAAAAAACTCATTCTGAATATCACCAAGAAAAGGTAAAAAAATTTATTTTAGATTTATATGAAAAAGGATATATATATGAAGAAATAGTAGATGGGTCAAAACATTTATTCTTTGCTTTATCTAAGTTTGAGGATGATGTAAAGTACATATTTGATAATGAAGATGGATGGAGAGAAAATGCCAAAAAAATATTAAAAAGATATCTTGATGAAGGATTAAGGGATAGAGCTGTAACAAGAGATTTTAATTGGGGCGTTGATGTACCGTTAGACGGATATGAAGATAAAAAAATATATGTATGGATTGAAGCGGTAATGGGATATCTTACTGCCAGTATGAAATGTCTAAGTGAAAGAGGAGAGGATTGGAAAGAATATTGGAGCGGAGATGATTCAAGGGTTTATTTTGTTCACGGAAAAGATAATATACCTTTCCATACTGTTATTTTCCCAGCTATTTTATGTGGAGTAGGAATTAAAAATCCTAATTTAAGAATGATATCAAGTGAGCATTTAAAACTAGAAGGAAAACCATTCTCATCAGTTAAGAATTGGGCATTATGGGCTGATTATATTACAAAGAATTATAACGTAGATAGTTTTAGATATTATCTTATGCTAAACTCTCCAGAAGATAAGGATACTGATTTTTCATGGAGGGATTATATAAATGTAAATAATTTTGATTTGGTAAGTACTTTTTCTCACTATGTACAAAGGGTAATAACTTTCTCAAGAAAAAATTATGGACCGAGAATACCAAGTGGAATTATAGAGGAAAGTTTAAAAAATGAAATTTTAGATTTATATTTTAGCGTTGGAGACGATATTGAAGAGGGGCATTTTAATAGTGCGTTAAATAATATAATGGCTTTTTGCAGAAAGGCTAATAAAGATTTTAAAGAAAATTTATTATGGGACATGGCAGAGAAGAATCCTGATTACTGCAAGAATAAGGTCTATAATAATATTCAAATAGTAGCTAATATAGCTAATTTATTAGAACCATTTATGCCTAATATTTGTGAAAATATAAGAACTTCCTTAAGTATTAATGAACCTATATGGAGTTTTATAGAAAAAAGAGATGGAATATTAAAAGAGGTTGATTTAGAACTAAAGAGAATTGATAAAAGAAGAGCTATTGATGAAGTTTTAAGATTAAAAGAGAAAAGAAATTAAAAAAAAACTAGAGCCTAAGTTGGGGGACGTCGGCTCTAGTTACCATTCTTTATAAGGAAACTCTTTCTCCTGAAATGTAACTTCAACTAATAAAATCAGAGATTTTGAGTTTCATTTAAGGTGGTTTTTTAGGGGTAAATAATAATGCTTTAACTACTTTACAAGTATTATATTACCCTTTTTTTGTGTCAATTAAGTGTCAAAAAAGCAAAGAAAATATTAACAAAATTTTTTGAAATTAAAATGAACTATTTTGAAGATATTACGTCTTAATAATGAAAGTTAATTTAAGGGGGTATTAAGAGTGGAGGAGATAGAGCTAATCAAAAAAGCTCAAGATGGCAATAAACATGCCATGAACATATTGCTTCAGAATAATTATAAAGCTCTATATGGATTTACTCTGAAAATGACTGCTAATGAAGATCTAACTCAAGATATAGTTCAAGAAGTTTGCTTAAAAGCTGTTGTTAATATAAATAAGTTCAAAGGGAAATCGAAATTTCAGTCATGGTTAATATCAATAGCTATTAATTATTATAGAGATATTATAAGAAGAAATAAAAAAATAGATTATAGTTATGAAATAGAGTTAAGCTATATTGAAAATAATGAAACAAACACTATATTAGATAGGTTACAAGTAGAAGAGATGCTTAAAGAGCTGAAAAAAATGCCTTATGAAAAACGAATATCATTTATATTGAAACATTATTATGGATATTCTTATGAAGAAATCTCTAAGGTATTTAAATGTTCTGAGGGAACTGTAAAATCTAGAGTGTTCTATACTGCATCAAGGTTAAAAAAGAAATTAGTAGGAAGTGAGGTGTGATATAAATGGATGATAGTAATATGTTAAATGATGAAAGCTTAGATAAATTAGGATATATAAAAGAGTTAGACATATTTTCTATAGTAGATAAACAGTTTGATAAAAAGCGTGAAAGAAAGAGAGTAAAAAGAGCGATTTTTATTTCTATATTAATAGTTGTATTTGTATCACTAATAACATGCTTAGCTATAATTATGCCTAGGATAGCAGTTATTGATAAAAGGATTATGAATATACCTAAATTAATTATAGGATATTATTTTGTTTCTGTATCAATGATGATGTTACTTATTATACCTATAATAAAAAGAAAGAAGTCTTATTAGAAAAGGGGGAGAAATTTTATGTTAATTATGTTTATGCCAATGATTTTTATGGCTATAATTTTTGGATTATTTATATGGCAAGCTATTTGGGTTGCTCTTGATTCAAGAAAAAGAGGAGAAGAGTATTGGTGGCTATGGACTATAGCTGCATTTATAGCATTTCCAGTTGGAATTATAGTTTATGCAATAGTTAGTAGAAGCGATAGAAGAAGATGCAATAACTGTGGAAAAGAAGTACCAAAAGACTTAAAGTTATGCCCATACTGTGGGGAAAGGTGTGGAAACTTTTGTCCTAACTGTGGACAAAATGTTCAACCGGGGTGGAGATTCTGTCCTAATTGTACAACAGAACTACCTGATGAAATAGCTAATAGTAAAAGAAAAATAAATAATAAACCTATTATAATAGTAGTTTCTATAATAGTAGTATTAGCAATTTTATTTGTGGGTATGTTCGTAGTAAGCTACGTTAGTTTCTCTGGAATTACTGGAAGCTACGCTGAAGAGATTAACACTTTTGATACAAGCGGATATCAAGGTAGGGTATTTAATGAAAGAACAACAGACGTTTTAGAATATACAATTACATCTAATCAGCATAGCTTTTGGTATAAGGGAGAAAGAGAAAAAGGCGATATAGTGGTGAAGCTATATGATAAAGATGGAAATTTAAAATCAGAAACAGATAAGATTTCAGCTGAAGAATTTACTGAAGGAATGTTTGTAGAACCAGGACAAAAGGTAGAAGTTTATCTAAATGATTATAAAGGTTCATTTTATGTAAGATTCAATTAATGAGAGGTATTACACCATAAAGGAAATTGGAACAAGAAGTGGAACGAGCTTGGAACAAGTTTTAAAAGTAGAGCACTTCTTTTTAAAAATAGAATAATATGTGGAACAAGAGGAACAAGAATCGGTCTTGTTCCTTTTGTTGTTCCATATGGGAAGTGGCTAAAATACTAGGATTGATTAATGTTTGGAACAAGGGAACAAGAATTATATATTAAGAACGAATAATAAGTAATAGTAATTATAGGTGCGCGTACACGCATATACACGCGTATAGGAAAAAATGGAGCTTGTTCCTATTCTTGTTCCACATAAGAATATATAAGATTGAAATTTAATGTTTATATACTTATCAAAATTTTGAGCTTTGGTATAATAAGAATAATGATTTAAATTGAAAAATAAGGAGATATATTATGGAACCTAAATATAAGATTTTTGATACACATGCTCACTATGATGATGAGGCTTTTGATGAAGATAGAGAAGAGGTATTAAAACAGATTCAAGAAGCTGGAGTTATAGGAGTATTAAATTGTGCTTGCTCTAGAAAAAGCTTAACGACAACTAATGAATTAACATTAAAGTATGATTTTATATATGGGGCATTAGGGATACATCCAAGTGATGCTTATGATTATAATGAAGACGTTAGAGCTGAGATTATAGAAAAGGCTAATTCTAATAAAAAGATATTAGCTATTGGAGAAATAGGATTAGATTATTATTGGGAAGAGAATCCAGATAGAGAAACTCAAAAAAGAGTCTTTAGAGAACAGATGGAATTAGCTAGAGAGTTAAAACTTCCAGTTGTTATTCATGATAGGGATGCACATAAAGATACACTAGATATAATGAAGGAATATCCAGAGGTTAAGGGGATAGTTCATTGTTTTTCAGGTAGTGTAGAATTTGCTAAAGAATGTGTAAAATTAGGTTACTATATAGGAGTAACAGGAGTAGTTACATTTAAAAATGCTAAAAAAATAGTAGAAGTAGTGGATGAAATTCCTATTGATAGATTATTAGTTGAAACTGATTGCCCTTATATGGCACCAGTACCTAATAGAGGAAAAAGGAATAAATCGGATTATATTGAATATATAATAGAACAAATAGCTGAAATAAAGAAAATTGACCCGATTAATGCAAATATCAAATTAAATGAGAATTTTGAGAGGTTGATTTCAAGAGAAAAGTAAAGTAAAATAATACTACAGGTTTTCCTTTTATTTCCATCACAATTAACATAATATCATCAAAAACTTAACATTTTAATAACTATAAAAACAGCTATCATTTTATTTATTTTATTTTTTATGTACAGTGGTACATTTTTAGTAGTTAAATATAGTAAGAGTGGTAAATTTGACAAAAAGTATTGAATTATAATATAATTCAAATACACTCTTGCCAAAGGAGGTTTAGGTAGATGATAGAAAAATGTAAGGAATACCTTAAAAGAAATTTTTCTAATAGTCCTAAGGCAAAGATTTTGTTATGTGCTATTGTGACGGTAGTTATAGCATTATCTGTAGCGAGTCTGAGAAAAACTGTAACGTTAGTTGTAGATGGAAATGAAGTAAAAGTTACAACGTTTAAAGGGACTGTTAAAGATCTAGTATTAGATCAAGGAATAGAACTTACTGAAAAGGACAAAGTGCAGCCAGCTTTAGATGACAGATTATCAGAAGGCGAAAAGATAACAATTACGAAAGCTGTAGAGGTTCAGTTAATAACAATGGATAAGGAATTATCAATTTTAACAGCTGAAAAAACTGTAGAAGATATGTTAGATGCTGAATACGAAGCGCTTAAGTCACAAGGAATTGAATTTATAAAGAATATAGATGAGGTTGAGCCTAATCTTGATACAAAAATACAAAAGAATTTACAAATTAAATTAGTTAAGGTTGAAGAGGTAAAAGAAGTCGCAACTGAGACAATTCAATTTGATACAGTTACAGAAGAAGATGGAAGTTTAGACATAAGTGTTGAAGAAATTAGACAAGAAGGAGTTCCTGGGCAAAAAGAAATTACTTATAGAGTACTGAAAAAAGATGGCAAAGAGGTTTCTAGAGAAGTAGTAGGTTCTAAGGTAGTAGCCGAACCAGTAAATGAAATAATTGTTCAAGGGACAAGAAGGACCTTCGCAAGTAGAAGTGGAGAGGTTCTTGATTATAAAGAACTTCTGTATTGTGAGTCTACAGCTTATACAGGTGATGGAATCACCGCTACTGGAACTGTTCCAGTGTACAACCCTAATGGTATAAGTACTATAGCTGTCGATCCAAGAGTAATTCCGCTAGGATCATTAGTATATGTTGATGGCTATGGAAAAGCTGTTGCCGCAGATACAGGAGGAGCTATTCAAGGAAGTATAATTGATATATATGTAAATAGTCACGATCACGCTACCAGTTGGGGTAGAAAATATGGTGTGCCTGTATATATATTAGCTTATCCAGGAGAATGGTAAAGGAAAGAGGTTAGTTTGGACTAGCCTCTTTTTATATGTGTACAAATAAAAATATATATTATAAAAAATGTAAATTCTAATTTTTTATAAGAGTGGATTTGCTATTATAAAGTTTGACATAATAGAGATATAGGGATACAGTAATATAAGATATACTATGAAAGGAAGATAGTACTTTGATTAAAGAAGTTATAGTAGTAGAGGGAAGAGACGATATTACTGCAGTAAAGCAAGCAGTAGATGCAGAAATGATAGCAGTTGGTGGATTTGGAATTAATGCAAAGGTAATAGCAAGAATTAAAGAAGCCCAAAAGAGAAAAGGTGTAATAGTTCTTACTGATCCAGATTTCGCTGGAGAAAAAATAAGAAAAATAATAGCTAAAAGAGTGCCAGGGATAAAGCATGCTTATATTGCTCAAGAAGACGGAATTAAGGGCGATGATATAGGTGTAGAAAATGCAACTCCTGAAGTTATAATAGAAGCATTAAATAGAGCTAAGGTAACATTAGAAGTAAAAGAAAAAGTATTTGATTATGAGGATATGATTTATTTCAAGCTTACTGGAGATAGTAATTCTAAGGCAAGAAGAATTGAACTAGGAAAAGAGCTAGGAATAGGATATGGTAATGCAAATCAAATGTTATCTAGATTAAATAATTACGGAATTACTAAAGAAGAATTTATAAATGCTATAAATAAAATAGATAAAAAATTAGAAGAGGGTAAATAGATGGATATACAAGATGTAAAAACAGCCGAATTGGTTAAAAAATATAATTTTAAATTTACTAAAAGCTTAGGACAAAACTTTTTAGTAGATCAATCTGTTCCAAGAGACATAGTAGATGGAGCTGATGTTGGTCCAGAGGATTTAGTTATAGAAATAGGACCAGGGGTAGGTACATTAACAGCTCAATTATTAAAAATAGCTAAAAGAGTTGTAGCTATAGAATTAGATGATACCCTAATACCAATACTTACAGAAGAATTAGGAGGATATTCTAATTTTAGTCTTATACATAATGATGCATTAAAAGTAAACTTTGATGAGATAATAGGTGACGAGAAAAGCGTAAAACTAGTTGCTAATCTTCCATATTATGTTACAACTCCAATAATAGTAAAGCTATTGAAGGAAAAGCATAAGTTTAAATCATTAACTATAATGATTCAAAAGGAAGTAGCAGAGAGAATGAATGCAGAACCTGGTAATAAGGAGTATGGTGCATTAACTTTATTGGTTCAATACTATTGTAATACTAAGATTGTTAGAAAAGTACCACCTGCTTGTTTTATACCAAGACCAAAGGTAGATTCTATAGTTATAAGATTAGATAAACTTGATGAACCAAAAGTAAAGGTAGATAATGAAAAATTATTCTTTGATATAATAAGAAATTCATTTAATATGAGAAGAAAAACTTTATGGAATGGCGTAAAGAGCATTGGACCAGCAAAAGAAAAATTAGAAGAGGCATTTGAAAAGGCTGGAGTTGATCCTAAGAGAAGAGGAGAAACACTAACTATACAAGAATTTGCAACATTATCTAATTGTATAAATGAAATAATTTAAATAATTAATAATTAAAGTCAGCGAAAGCTGGCTTTTTTCATTAATTAATAATTATAAATTCTTCAGTTTTAATTATTAACATATTTGGCTATGCAATGCATATAATATATGGAATTTATATAAATTGGAGGTTCTATAGAGTGGCAAGTAACAATAAATTGTATAGAAACTTTATAATATTGCAAGAAGACGAGAGAGGATATTCTAATGCAACAGGTAAAACGCTATCAGGATATTCTAAGATTGAAGCAAGAGCAGAAAAATGCAAAGTTTCTTTCTATGCTCAAAACTTGAAAAAAGATACTGATGATTATCATATGGTACTTATCTGCTGTAAGAAAGATTGCAAACAAATAATCGATCTTGGAAAAATAGTAATAAGTGATACTGGTAAGGGAGAAATAACAAAAGAGTATGATGCGTCTAATATAGGTGGATTAGGAGTTAGCTTTGATAAGATATGTGGAGCTGCTGTGGCTAAAATGAAAGATGGACTACCTATATATGTTATGTGTGGATTTTTAAATAGTGAACAACCTTCAGACAATTGGAAGAATTATAAGGTTGTAAAATGCAATGAACATAAACCAATAACTATGGAGAAAAAGCCTAAGAAAGATGACTGTAAGGATGATAAAAAGTCAGATAAAAAATCAGAAAAGAAATCAGATAAGTGTGAACATAAAAAGAGAGATGATGATGATAAACCTGTAGAAATTTCTTCAATTAGTAAAGATGATAATAATGATAAGGTTCAAGAAGAACCTAGGGCAGAAGAAGTAAATACAGAAGAGACTAAAGTAGAAGAAGAAAAAGTAGAAGAGCCGAAGGTAGAGGAAGTTCCATATGTTCCTAGGGAAAACTTAAGAGGTAAGTTTGAAGAGTATGAAGAACAAATAGAAGCTGTTAAGGAATTTGACCCAGATGCTTCTGATATAAGAGGTAGTATAGGAGAATATTTTGAAGCAGTAGCTAACGGATTCGAAAGATGTAAGGGTAAATATAAGGAAGTTAAATATACAAAATGGTATAAGGTTCCTGTAAATGATTTATATGAAATGTGTAATATGTCTAATTATAATAAATATACTTTAGCGTATTATCCTATGCTTAACTACTATCCTTATATTAAAAAACATGGATATTTTATGTTAGGATATAAATGTGATTCTGAAGGAAACTTAAAATATATAGTTTATGGAATTCCAGGAAAGAAAGATAAAGATGAACAACCTTATGATGGAAAGACTGGATTTGTTACATGGGTAAATGATAATGACAGTGATGAAGTAGGATGTTGGTTAATGTTCTATGATTATAAGAATTCAACTGTGGTTGTTCCTATGCAATAATTGGGAAATGTATAGGAAATATGTAACATTAATGTTTGCGATTAATTAATTAAAGTATTATAATTATTTATAATTAGGAGAAGTATTTATACTTCTCCTAATTACTTTAATTAAAAGGTATATAAAGGAGAAAAAAATGACAAGAAAAGCAAAAGTAACTTTGTTATCAATTTTTCTAGTAACTATGACTATCTTAGGAGGATGTAATCCTATAGAAAGTATAGAGAAAAAATTTGGAATTAGGAATGAGTATTTTGAGTTTTTAAATAATAATAATGTAAGTAAAATTAGTATTCAAAGTACTAGAGATCCAGGTTTTAAGTTTATTGTAACAGAGGATAGTGCTATAAAAAATATGTATCAACTCTTAGCAAAATCAAAAGTAAGCGAAAGTAAGTCAACATTAGAGCCTGATTATATATTTGAATTTCAAATAGGTGAAGAAGTAAGAAACTTTTATTATGTAGTTGGTTCTGATGAAGGTAATTTTTACAATGATAATGATATTTTCACAACATCTAAGAGGTTAGATGAAGGAATAATACAGAATCTTTCATTTATAAGAAAACCAAGAGATTTTGATTATATATACTATCAATCAATTTTAGATGTATTAAATGTTATTAAAGATAAAATAAAGCTAAGTGATTATAATATAGGAATAAATATTCAAGGAGATATTGAATGTTTAAAATACGTATTTTCAATTGATTTAAAGAGCTTTTTAGAAAAAGCTAGAAAAATAGCTCCTAATATAGACTTAGTAAAAAACAATGATGAAAATTTTGATTTAGTAATAACAGTTAAAAATAGAGGATATGATAGTACAAATTATAAAACGAAAATAACTGTTAATGATAGAATACAAAAATATACTGATGAATATTTCATAACTGCAGTGAATGAATTTAAGGAATGGAATATTAAAGTAAGTGAAGCAAACAATAAACCTAAAGATTGGTAAGGAGGAGAGAGAAATGGGAAATTGTTCAACATGTTCAAGTAAAGCAAGCTGCAATGCTAGTAAATCAGCAGAAAATAATTGTGGAAAAATATCAATAAAACATGGAAAAATAAAAAATGTAATTGGAGTTATAAGTGGAAAAGGTGGAGTTGGAAAGTCTACAGTATCAGGAATTTTAGCAGTTAATTTAGCTAAAAAAGGATATAAGGTTGGAGTATTAGATGCCGATATAACAGGACCATCAATGCCAAGATTCTTTGGTATAAATGAACAAAGAGCTAGAATGATAGCTGTGGATGAAAATAATGCGATTTTTGAACCAGTTATAACTAAGAGTGGAATAAAAGTAATGTCTATGAATCTTTTAATACCAAAGGAAGATGAGCCAGTTATATGGAGAGGACCAGTAGTAACTGGAGTTCTTACTCAAATGTTTACTGATACAAATTGGGGAGAATTAGATTACTTAATAATTGATATGCCACCAGGAACTTCAGATATAACGCTAACTATAATGCAAAGTTTTCCTATATATGAGCTTGTAGTAGTATCAACGCCACAAGATATGGTTTCTATGATAGTTAAGAAAGTAGTATCTATGGCTGAGAAAATGAATATAAAAATTAAAGGTTTAATTGAGAATATGGCATATATAGTATGTACAGATTGTGATAAGAAATTAAAAGTATTTAGCAATAAGTCATCAGAGGAGCATGCAGAATATTTAGGATTGCCTTTATTAGGAGAATTACCTATAAACTTAGAATTAACTGAGGCTGTCAACGAAGGAAGAGCAGAGGAATATATAAAAGATAATAGCTTATATAGTTTAATTTTTGAAGGATTATATTAAAAAGTAAAAAGCGATACATAAAAATCACCATCTGGGGAAAATTAGTATTGTGATTTTTTATAAGAGGTGATAATTATGAAAGCAAACGTAGATCAAGAAACTTGCATTGGATGTGGAATGTGTCCATCAATCTGTCCAGAAGTATTTGATATGAATGATGACGGAAAAGCACATACAATAGTGGATGAAGTTCCAGCAGGAAAAGAAGATGAAGCACAAGATGCAGCTAATAGCTGTCCAGTAAGTGCAATATCAGTAGATTAAAAAAAGATGCCTAATGGGCATCTTTTTTTATATATTAATATTTGAACTCGGATTAAGTGTTTTTAATATTTGATTTAAAGGTAGTAATCCTAATATTACTAAACAAATTAAAAGTTCTATACCTACAGCTGGACCATTTACTGCTAATGAATATATTGCAGGAGACATACCAGCAGGTGCATATTCACCAAAGAAAACAACTCCAGAAATAAAGTGGCATATAAATCTTAAAAACATTCCTACAGTAGCTCCAATTAGTTTTTTATCCCTAAAGAAGCCAGCTATCCCTACAGCCATAAATGGAAGAGGATAATCAAATAGTACTTGAATAGGACTTAATATATACGGATTAATCATTAGCTTTAATAAGCCAAAAAGGAATCCTGTAAATATCCCAACAGATGGTCCATAAACATATGAGATTATAAATATAGGAATCATGCTACCAAGAGATACGCTTCCACCACCATTAGGGAATGTGTAAAGCTTTATCATATCTAATATGATAGCTAATGCTAAAGCTAGTCCAATTCTAGCCATAAGTTGAGCATTAAATTTTATAGATTTAAATTTGATAAATGCAATTAGTAAAATACCGCATGCAAGTAATGTTAGTAGTGTTAATGGACTACTAAATAGTGTTTTAAAATTTTCTGATAAGGTTGCTAGAAAATTTGTCATAAAAAAATACCTCCTTGTTTTGCGCAAGAGGTACCAGTTAAACGAAAATAATAAAAATCCGTATATAGCTTCCCTACGCTGGTATTACCCAGATCAGGTAAAGAAGGGTTAATGATAAAATCATCTCTCAGCCAATTGGCACCCCTAGCACCTTATATAAGATATATTATATAAATTGCTAAAAAAAGTCAATAGATTTATCATGTATGTTAGAAGGTTTATAATTAATACTATAAGTGCCGTTGTACAATCTATCTAAACTTATATTACTACCTATTGGAGATGTATGGCTGAATGATGATAATGGTAGAGTAACAACTGAGTCATCTTCTAATAAGACAAATACTTCCGTTGGCGTATAATCTAAAATAGTTCCTTTCATATTTATTCCTCCTTAGATAACTTTGTGTTAGTTTATGTAATTTTAAAAAAAAATACACCTAAGGTTTTCCCTTAAGTGTAAAATTTATAAATACAAATCACCATAAACTAATCTAAATACTTTTAAAGATTCTTCAATCTTTGGCTTTAATAAAGATTTTCTGTAAGAAAACTCCTTTTCACCCAGAGGAGTTAAAGAATACAATTTTTGAGTTTTCTTTTTTAAATCATTCCATTCACCAACAACTAGGCCTTCTTTTTCTAGCTTTTTTAATAATGGATATATACCACCAGTACTAGGAGACCAAAGTCCTTTTGTTCTTTCAGATATTTTTGTTGATATATCGTTGCCGTTAGTAGGTCCCATACTTAATATATATAAAACATATATAGGTAAAAGTCCTTTAGCGAATACTTGCCCAACAGCTTCTTTTTCTTTCTGAACCTTTTTTAGTTCAGAAAGTTTTTGTTTATACTCTTCATGGAGCCTCTTTTCTTCTGCCTTTAGATCTTCTATGTTGCTAAAATCATAATTAGCCATAATTATTAATCAACAACCTTTACACAGAAGCCCATTAATCCTGGACCGCCATGTACACCAAGAGCAGGACTGATTTCAGAAAGTTTTAAGCTATTAATGTTGTCTAATCCTTTTAATGACTCCATGTATTTGATGGCTTCAGCTTCACAACCACCTTGAAGTACAGTTACATCACATTTGTTTTTTGCAAGGTGTGTTTTTAATATATCAGTAAGTTTTGATAAAGCTTGTTTTCTGCCTCTAGCTTTAACAATATTGTAGTATACACCATTTTCATCTGTTGTAATTATAGGTTTTAAATTTAACATTTCTCCAAGAGTTCCGGCAACTCTTCCGATTCTTCCACCTTTTTTTAAATATTCTAAGGTATCTATAGTAAAGTAACCAGTTATTTTTTCACGAATTTTAGGTAGAGCTTCGATTATTTCTTCGAAAGTTTTTCCAGACTTTATAAGCTTTGATACTTCTATAACTATTTCACCTTCAGGATAAGCTAAGATTTTAGTATCGTAAACATAAGAAGTAAGGTTAGGATGATCTTCTAAGCTTAATCTTAATGAATTAGCTGTTCCAGAAAGACCACCAGATATACATATTGCTATTACATGAGTATATCCTTCTTCTTCTAATTTAGTTAGTATTTTTTCAGTTGTTTCTGGGCTTGGTAAAGATGTTTTTGGTACCTCTTTATCTAAGTTCGCATAAACATCACTAGCTTTTATATCTATTTTATCTTGATATTCACCAGTAGAATAAGAAATTCTAAGTGGTAATAAGTTTACATTATATTCTCTAAGTTCTTCTAAGCTTAGGTCACTACCGCTATCGGTTATTAAAGCAATTTTTTGCATAATTAATCCTCCGAAATTATTTTATTAATTTTATTATATCATAAAAGATATCATTATCAATATTGATAATGTATATGTAGTTATCAGTATTGATAATATCTGTTATATATTTTGTACAATTTAAAATAAAATAGACATATTTAATAAGTGTTAAAAAAGGAAGATAAAATAAAAAAACATTCAAAAATAAGGCTAGATTACCAGCTATATAGGTAAATCGAAATTGCTTTAAAAATTTAAAAAAATTATAATTATAATACAAGATATTGTGTGTAGGGAGTGAAGAAAATGCTATATGTGGTAAAGAGGGATGGTAGAGAAGTAAGATTTAATTCAGATAAAATTGCTAATGCTATAAAAAAAGCTGCTAAGGAGATTGAATATAACCTTAGAGAAAGCCAAGTATTAGATATCGTACAAAAAGCTATAAATTATATAGAGATGACTGGAAAAGAAAAAGTATCTGTAGAAGAAGTACAAAATTTAGTTGAAAAAGCTTTAAATGATAGCGGATATGAAAAAATTCAAAAGGTATATTCAACTTACAGAATTGAAAGAACACGAGTTAGAGAGATAAAATCAGATTTGATGAAAGCGATTAATAAGATAGGAATCGAAACTGATAGAGATAACGCGAATGTTGGAAATAATTTTAGTTCAAAGTTATTGAGAATAGCTTCTGAATCTAATAAATGGCACAATTTAGCTACTATGCCTAAGCACTTAGCAAAGGCACATGAAAATGGAGAATTATATTTTCATGATTTAGATTCTTATAATCTTACAATAAATTGTCTTCATATACCAACAAAAGAGATTTTGGAAAAAGGCTTTAATACAGGTTATGGAACAATATGTCCTCCAAAAAGAATAGAAACTGCAGCGGAGCTTTCTTGCATATTACTTCAATCAAGTCAAAATGATATGTTTGGAGGTCAATCTCATCCAGATTTCGATAACGATATAAGTGTATTCATAGAACCTACAAGACAAGAAATAAGAAAGGAATTAGAGGAGCTTGGAATTGACGAGGAAAGATTAGATGAATTAGTAGAAAAAAAATTAAATAAGAGAATTCATCAAGCTATGCAAGGAATAGTATTTAATCTAAATACTATGCATTCTCGTGCAGGATCACAGGTTCCATTTAGTTCTATAAATTTAGGTATTCCATATACAAGAGATGCTGCACTTGTATGCGAAGCATTTTTAGAAGAATATGAAAAAGGATTAGGAAAGGGAGAACAACCTATATTCCCTAATATCATTTTTAGAGTAAAAGAAGGTGTAAATAGGGAGCCTAAAGATCCATATCATTATCTATATCAATTAGCATGTAGAGTAGCATCTAAAAGAATGAATCCTACATTTATGAATATAGATGCAGATTTCAATAAAGAATTTTATGATAAGGGATATATGCCAGCAACTATGGGATGTAGGACTTATTTAATGAAAAATGTTAATGGAGAGCCAGGTTGTAAAGGAAGAGGAAATATAGCACCAGTTACAATAAACCTTCCAAGAGTAGCTATAGAATCAGGAAAAAATATTGATAAGTTTTTTGAAATATTACAACAAAGATTATCATTAGCAAAAGAAGCACTCCTAAATAGATATGGAGTTCTTAAAAATCTTAAAGTTAAGGATTTACCTTTTGTAGCAGGTCAAGGATTGCTAAGGGGCTCAGAAGGGTTAAAAGAGGATGATTCTATTGAGCCAATATTAAAGCAAGGAACTTGGGGAATTGGTTTTATAGGCCTTGCTGAAGCACTAGTTGCTTTAACTGGAAAGCATCATGGTGAGAGTAAAGAGTCAAGAGAATTAGGACTAAAGATAGTAGGTTTTATTAGGCAATATACAGATAGATTAGTTGAGGAGACTAATTTAAATTGGAGCTGTTATGCTACTCCAGCAGAAGGCTTATCAGGAAAATTTATAAAAAATGATAAAAAGGTTTATGGAATTATAGAAGGTGTAACGGATAAGGAATATTACACTAATAGTTATCACATACCAGTAAAATACCCAATATCAATAAAGGATAAAATTGATATTGAAGCACCTTATCATAAGCTTTGTAACGCAGGACATATATCTTATATAGAAGTTGATGATAGGCCATCACCGGAGACTATCATGGATATATTAAACTATGCTTATAAAGAAACTAATATAAGCTATGTAGGAATAAATTTTCATATAAGATATTGCAAGGATTGTGGTAATTATTTATTTAGTCATGAAGTAACTTGTCCAAACTGCAAAGGAAGTAATATTCAAGGAGTATCCAGAGTAACAGGATATTTAAGTTTAGATGAAAGGTTTGGCCCAGGAAAATATGAAGAAAGACAAGATAGGTATTGTCATTTTAGCGGAAAGAAAAATTCTTATAAATAGATGATTTCAAAGAAATAAAGTTACTAGCATTAATGTAGGTAACTTTATTTTTTTAATAATTATTATAGTTAGTTTAGTGTTTTTAAAAATATGGATAAAGTCAAAATAATACAATAATATATTTTAAAATTAAGATAGGGAGGTTATGAGTGTCGTAGATAAAGTTAATAATAGATTTAGGTGAAACTGTATCTACGATAGAAGTTGTTGAAGAGTTTTGCAGATATATTAATTAGCTAAGAATAAATAGGTTTAATGATATATGAGGTGGTTATATTGGTAAAGGAAGTAAGATTATCAGGTATTGCTTATGAAAGTTTAGTAAATGGACCGGGAATGAGAAGAGTATTTTTTTCACAAGGTTGTAAACATAATTGTGAAGGTTGTTTTAATCCAGAAACACATGACTTTTCAGGTGGAGAAGTAAGAAATATGGATGAGCTTATAGAAGATGTATTAAAAAATAAAATGATAAAAGGTGTAACTTTTAGTGGAGGAGACCCTTTAGAACAAGCAGATAAATTTGCATATATGGCTAAGGCTTTTAAAGATGCTGGATTAAATATATGGTGTTATACAGGATATACATTTGAGAGTCTATTAGAAAAGATGGAAAATGATAATGAAGTTAGAGAATTGCTTGAAAATATTGATGTATTAGTAGATGGAAAATTTCAATTGGATAAAAAGGAGGATGGACTTAGATTTAGAGGGTCTAGTAATCAAAGAATAATAGATGTAAAAGAGAGCTTACTTAGAGACAAAATATCTATTTTAGAATATTAGAATTTGCTTAATAACTAAGTTTTTAGATGGATTATTATAAAAGAACACAAAAAAAGCGCTTGCGCGCTTTTTCATTAATAATGGGGGGATGGGACCTGCATTAAATGCAAGTTGTTATTACATTATAAGTATGGACTTAAATTAGAATTTATATACAACATATTTGTAAAAAAATAAAAAAAGTTAAAAAAATAGAACCCTTTTAGGGCTCTATTTTTTTAGAAGTCTGATTGACCAGTTGTTCTTGGGAATGGAATTACGTCTCTTATGTTAGACATACCAGTGATGTACATTATTAATCTTTCAAATCCAAGACCAAATCCAGCATGCTTAGTTTCTCCGTATTTTCTAAGCTCTAAATACCACCAGTAATCTTCCTCTTTAAGATTTAATTCAGCCATTCTAGCCTTTAATACATCAAGTCTTTCTTCTCTTTGGCTTCCACCGATGATTTCTCCTATTCCAGGAACTAAACAGTCAGTTGCTGCAACAGTTTTTCCATCATCGTTAAGTCTCATATAGAATGCCTTAATGTCTTTTGGATAGTCAGTAACGAATACTGGTCTTTTGAATATTTCTTCAGTTAAATATCTTTCATGTTCAGTTTGAAGGTCAATTCCCCATTCAACTGGATATTCGAAAGTCTTACCACAATTCTTTAACATTTCAACTGCTTCAGTATAAGTAACTTTTCCGAAATCAGAAGATACTATGTGATTTAATTTATCTAATAGTCCTTTTTCTATAAACTGATTAAAGAATGCCATTTCTTCAGGACATTCATCCATAACGTATTTGATTACGTATTTTAACATTGCTTCAGCTAACTCCATATCATCTTGTAAGTCAGCAAAAGCTATTTCAGGTTCAACCATCCAGAATTCAGCAGCGTGTCTAGCTGTATTTGAATTTTCAGCTCTGAAAGTTGGTCCAAAAGTATAAACATTTCTAAATGCTAAAGCGTAACATTCAGCGTTTAATTGACCAGAAACTGTAAGGTTAGTTTCTTTTCCAAAGAAATCTTCCTTATAGTTTATTTTTCCATCTTCAGTTCTTGGAATGTTATCTAAGTCTAAAGTACTTACTCTAAACATTTCTCCAGCACCTTCACAGTCACTACCTGTTAAGATTGGAGTGTTTGTATAAACAAATCCTTGGTCTTGGAAGAACTTATGGATAGCATAAGCAGCTACTGAACGTACTCTGAATACTGCAGAGAAAGCATTACTTCTTGGTCTTAAGTGAGCTATTGTTCTTAAATATTCAAATGTATGTCTTTTCTTTTGTAGTGGATAATCTGAATCAGACATACCTTCAATAACTACTTCTTTTGCTTGTATTTCAAAAGGTTGTTTAGCCTCAGGTGTAGCAACTAAAGTACCCATTACTTTTATAGATGAACTTATTGGAAGCTTTGATACTTCTTTAAAGTTTTCTAAATTATTATCAAAAACCACCTGAACGTTTTTGAAGAAACTACCATCGTTTACTTCTATAAACCCAAATGCGTTAGATGCTCTTAAAGTTCTTATCCATCCAGATATAACAATATCCTTAGAGAAAAACTCTTCAGAATTTCTGTAAAGTGATTTAACTAAAACTTCGTTTTTCATAAAATTTTACCTCCTTGTAACATTATTAAATAAAATAAAAAAACCTCTCGTTCCCATAAAATATGGGACGAAAGGATTACTTACGTGGTACCACCCAAATTGCCTAAAAAGGCCACTTAGTAAATTATTAACGGTATTTAGCCGTCTAAGCCTACACAAGCAATTGCTTTTTCGGTTAGAAACTCCGAGATGTTCTTCGCTTTTAACTTCGTATAAGGCTTACACCATCCCTTACTCGCTAAGACTACATTTAAAAGTTACTCTTCTCATCATAGTTAATATAATTATATGAATAAATCTTAATTAGTGTTAAGGTTATAAGTTAGATTTATTAAACTCTACCTTAATTTTAATAATTCGATTTTACAATACTTTACTAACATTTGCAACCTAAATTCATAATATATATTTATAGAGTATTCATTGGAGGTTGTAATGAATAAGAAGGATTTTTTACAAGAAAAATATGAAGAACTAAATAGACTAAAGATATCAATTCAAGACTATCCTAAAGAATCTATAGATAACATACTTAAATCTATTAGTAATATATGTGATGAGATAAACAAACATTTAGAAAATAAGAAACATAAAGAGGATAAGGATATTAAGAATACTAAAGAGAATAATGAAAATGATTATAATGATGAGTGTATTGATAATAATATCGAAGAGAAAGAAAATGATAGTAATGAAAATAGGAAAAGAAAGAAAAAGAGTAACGAGAAACATAATATTGAAAGAGAGGAGATTATACTTACAGAGCAAGAGCTTTCTGAGTTTAATGGGAAAGATGGAAAGCCGCCTTATATAGCTATAGATGGGATAATTTATGATGTAAGTAAAATAAATAAGTGGAAAAATGGACAACATCATGGAATGTTAGCAGGCCAAGTATTAACTGAAGAGTATTATAAGTGTCATAGTAAAAAGTTAAATTTAATAAAGAAAGCAAGAGTAGTTGGTAAGTTAAAAGAAGAAAATAGAGGAGATAGGGTTTTTACTAAGCAGGAATTAAGCAAGTATAATGGTAAAAATGGAATGCCAGTTTATGCAGCTGTAAATGGAGTCGTATATGACTTTACAAAAATTCTACAATGGCAAGGTGGAATGCATTATGGTTTAATGGCAGGACAGGATTTAACAGCATACTTTGAAGGGTGTCATTCAAATAATTTGGATATATTAAAAAATGGAACTGTTGTAGGTACACTTAAAGAGTCATAGAATGAAAAATATAAATTTAATTAATAAAAAAGCCTTCGGCTAGAATATACACTAGCTGAAGGCTATATTTATCTCTTTGAATAAGCAAATTACTTCTAAACATCAAAGAAATATAATTATTTAACTAACGGTACTAAAAGTTATTCTTGGCCACTTTCATAAGAGTGAGTTATTGAATTAGGGAAGTTTAACATAGCACAATCCTTAACTATTCTTTTGAATTCATATTCAATTTCTCTAATAGAAACATTTACTTCACCGTCATCAGAAATATCTATAAGTGCATAAGTGCAGTTAGGGCGACCAATTTTAGGTTTTCCTACACTACCTACATTAATATAAAGTTTATTATCAAATTTTTTGCAAGAAGGTATGTGGGTATGTGCACAAACTAAAACATCACCTGTAAAGTTGTTCATTGCTTGAACGGTATTTTCTCCATTTTCAAATAAGTACTCATTTATTTTTTCAGGACTTCCGTGAGTAAATACTATATTAACTCCATTAATAGAATATTCTAATTTAAGAGGTAGAGAATCTAAATAGTATTTATTAGAAACTCTAACTTCATTAACAGCCCAAGGTAAAGAAAAAGAATTTATAGTTGTATTTCTAATATAAGTATAATCACCATCTACAACAGAAGCATCGTAATTACCCTTTATACATGGAATCTCTCTTCTTCTTATTAAAGCAACTACTTCATTAGGATGTGGTCCATATCCTACTAAATCACCAAGACAGATTATCTTATCAACTTTTTGTTCATCTATATCTTCAAGCACTTTCATAAGTGCATATAAGTTTCCGTGAATGTCTGAGATTGCAGCTATTTTCATAAATTTATTTCCTCCTATTTACTAATAATATAATTATAACATTCAAATTTATTAATAAAAGAATAAATTCAAAGTTATAGATATTATAAAAATTTTGAAGTATTATTTATTAAAGAAACTCATTTTTTTATAAATTAAAATGATTAAATAGGAATATGAATGGAAGGTATGAAAAATGAAAGATTCAAGAGTTAAAAATGTATTAGTTCAAATGGAAAAAAATAATTTATCTCAAATACTTGTTACATCGCCTGAATCTATTTTTTACTTAACAGGAAAAATGATTCATCCAGGTGAGAGATTTTTAGCATTATATTTAGATGCTAATGGAAATCATAAATTTATAGTAAATAAGCTTTTCCCTATACACGAAGACTTAGGTGTAGAAATTGTTTGGTACGATGATATTGAAAATCCAATAGATAGATTAGCTAAGATAGTTAAGGCTGGGGAAGTTTTAGGTGTAGATAAAGATCTTCGTGCAACTTTCTTAATTGACTTAATGGAGAGAAATGTAGTTAAAACATTTACAAATTCATCACCAATAATTGATATGTTAAGAGCTATTAAAGATGCAGAAGAGATTCAAATAATGAAAGAAGCTTCTAAAATTAATGATGCCGTTATGCTAAAGCTTTGGAAGAATTTAAAACCAGGAAATTCTGAAAAATATTATGCTAATCTTTTATCAGAGATATATGAAGAAGAAGGTGCATCAGGATTTTCATTCTCTCCAATAATAGCTACTAGTCCAAATGGAGCAGATCCTCATCATGGAACAGGTAAGGATAAGATTAAAGTTGGAGATAGTGTAGTTTTAGATATTGGTGGAAGATATAAAAACTACTGCTCTGATATGACTAGAACAGTCTTTATAGGGAAAGAACCAAGTAAAGAGCATGCTGAAATTTATAATATAGTTAAAAATGCTAATGAAAAGGCTATTTCTATAATAAAAGAAGGAGTTAAATTCTCAGATATAGATAAGGCTGCTAGAAACTTAATAACTGATGCTGGATATGGAGAATATTTTACTCACAGAACAGGGCATAGTATAGGAATTGAAGTTCATGATTTTGGTAATGTAAGTTCAGTAAATCATGATGAAGTAAAGGCTGGAATGATATTCTCTGTAGAACCTGGTATATACCTAAAAGATAATATAGGAGTAAGAATTGAAGATTTAGTTCTTGTAACAAAGGATGGATGTGAAGTTCTAAATTCAGTTACTAAAGAAATTACTGTAATTTAAATAGGCAATAGTTAATTAGGTAATATGTAAAAGATAGTTAATTATAATAAGAGTTAAGTTAAACTTAGCTCTTATTTTTTTATGATAAAATTTTTATATGGAAAGTGTAAGATTAATATAAATATTTCGTTATATAAAGTAGAGGCTCAGTAAGGGGAATGTTATGAGAATAAATGAAAAAAATTTTCTTTCAAAATTGAGAAAAAAAGATGAAAAAGCCGGCTTTATGCCGACTTTTTATTAGAAAGTTATATTTTTAAGTATTAAATTACTTCAATAACTCTATTCATTAATTTTATAAAGTCATTTTTAACTCTAGCAGAAGTTTCGATAACTTCTTCATGATTTAAAGGTTGATCTAAAATACCTGCAGCCATGTTAGTTAAGCATGAGATACCAACTGTTTTGATTCCACAGTGATTTGCAACTATAACTTCAGGAACAGTAGACATACCAACAGCATCTCCACCCATAATTCTAGCGAATTTTACTTCAGCTGGAGTTTCATAAGTTGGACCTGAGAACATTACATATACACCTTGTTTTAAATCTATTCCAAGTTCTTTACCTACATTTAATACCTTATTTCTTAATTCTAAGTTATATGCCTCAGACATATCTGGGAATCTTGGCCCAAACTCATCTAAATTATGTCCGAATAAAGGATTTGAACCAGAGAAGTTTATATGGTCAGTTATAACCATTAAATCTCCAGCGTTAAAATCTTTATTAACAGCACCACAAGCGTTAGTTACTATAAGCTTTGATACTCCTAATAATTTCATAACTCTTACTGGAAAAGTTATTTTTTCCATAGAATATCCTTCGTAATAGTGGAATCTACCTTGCATTGCAACAACTTGTTTTCCACCTAAAGTTCCTATAACTAATCTTCCAGCATGGCCTTCAACAGTTGAAGTAGGGAAATTAGGAATATCAGAGTAATTATAGAATTCTGGGTTTTCTATAGAATCAGCTAAAGATCCTAGTCCAGAACCAAGTATTAGTCCAATTTCAGGTTTGTAATTACTTTTGCTTAATATGAAATCAGCAGAAGCTTTAATTTGAGTTAATAAATCCATTAAAATCACCTCTTAATTTTTATCTATTTAGTAAAAGTTCTCCTACTTTAACAACATCTCCAGCTCCAACAGTAAGAATTAAATCGTCTTTTTCAACCTTTGAAGCAAGATAATCTGCAACATCTTTATGAGTATGAAGATTTATACAATTTAAACCAGTTGCTCTAATTGCATCTCCTAATTGATCAGATGAAATAAGACCAGTATCTTTTTCTCTTGCAGCATATATGTCCATTAAAATAAGTTCATCTGAATCTTTAAAGCAATTAGTAAACTCTTCAAAAAGAGTTTTAGTTCTTGTGTAAGTATGTGGTTGGAAAACACAATATATTTTTTTATGAGGAATAATCTTAGCTGTTGATAAAGTAGCAGCAATTTCTACAGGATGATGAGCGTAATCATCAATTATTGTAGCCCCATTAAATTCACCTTTATGCTCGAAACGTTTGTGAGCTCCCTTACAATCAAATAAACCTTCAACTATATATTCATGAGGTATATTTAATATAAGAGAAGTACAAATACTAGCTAATGCATTTAATATATTATGCGATCCTGTTGTATTTAATTCAATATCGAAAAGATAGGTATCATCTTTAAATACTCTAAAGCTTGCGCAACCTCTATTATTGAACTTTATATTACGTGCAGTTACATCACCCTTATTTATACCATAACTTATAGTATTACATTTTGCATAATTTAAAACTTCCATAACTCTAGCATCTTCTGCACAACCAACTAAATATCCATCTGATGGAATTAAGTCAGAGAATTTTTTAAATGTGTCTTCTATATGATTTATATCTTTATAATAATCTAAGTGATCTGCATCAATATTTAATATTATTCCTATGTAAGGAAAGAATTTTAGGAAAGATGCCTTATACTCACAAGCTTCAGTAACGAAATATTCACTTTCACCTATTTTAAAATTACCATGTATAGCGTCAACATCACCACCAACTAAAATAGTTGGGTCAAGGTTTGCATTTAAAGTTATATGCGAAAGCATAGAAGTAGTTGTAGTTTTACCGTGAGTACCAGCTACAGCTACATTATATTTATGACCTTTCATTATATATCCTAAGAACTCGGCTCTATCCATTAGTTCAATGTTTTTTTCTTTTGCTTCTATTATTTCTGGATTACTAGCAGGAATTGCAGCAGTATATACTATTAAATCCACATTTTTAATGTTGTTTTTATTGTGACCTATGTATATTTCAGCACCAGATTTTCTTAATTTATTTAACACTTCAGATTCTTTTGCATCAGAACCAGAAACTTTATATCCTTTAGTTAATAAAACAGCAGCAAGTCCACTCATACTTACTCCGCCTATACCGATGAAGTGAACTTTCTTGTTTTTATCAGTATTTAAATCAAAAGACAAAATATCAACTCCTTTTAAATAGAATAGTTTCATTTATAATTATATACAAATTTATGAAGTTGAACACAAATTTTCATAAATATATAAAAAAATTATGGATATAAATATAAAATTCAATTATAATTGTAAGAATTATTTAAAATTAAGTAGTTAAAACTATTGATAATAGAAGTAATATAGAATAGAATATGAATATTAGGGCGAATTGAAGTTGGAATAATTCGGATTTTGAATAAAAAGGAAGGAAAAGGGTTATGGAAAAATTAAGTAGAAACAATAGAGTTGTTGCCATTACGAAGATATTGACAGAGACTCCTAACAAAGTTGTTGGATTAAATAAATTTTCGGAACTTTTAAATGCTGATAAATCTACAATAAGTGAAGATATAGTAATAGTAAGAGAATTATTAGAAAAATTAGAGATGGGTAAAATTGAAACTATTTCAGGAGCAGCAGGTGGAATAAAGTTTATACCAGATATGGGAAGTGCAAGTAAGTTAGAATTTTGCAATGAATTATGTGATTTACTAACAGAAGAAGGCAGAATAGTACCAGGAAATTTTGTTTACTTAACAGATATAATGTATAATCCTCAAATAATTAGTAAAGCAGGTGTAATTTTAGCTTCATATTTTAAAGATATGAATATTGATTATATAGTAACTGTAGAAACTAAAGGTATTCCATTAGCTTATGAAGTTGCTAAATGTTTAGGAATTGAGTTAGTTATAATAAGAAGAGATAACAAAATAACAGAAGGACCAACTGTTACTATAAATTATGTTTCAGGAACAAGCGGAAGAATTCAACAAATGTCCTTAGCTAAAAAGTCAATGAAACCATCAAGCAAATGTGTATTTATAGATGACTTTTTAAGAGGTGGTGGAACTGCTCAAGGGATAAAAGACCTTTTAAAAGAATTTGATTCTGAATTAGTAGGAACAGGTGTGTTAGTTGATAATATAGGTATAAAAAATAAGAGAGCTAGTGAGTACATAGCCCTTATTGAATTAGAATTTGATGAGAATACAGAAGAACTACATGTAAGACCATCAGAATTTATTAAATAATATAAAATCTACAGTTGCTTTTAGATAAATAAGAAATTTTAGTAAAAAAAAGGGTTTTAAAACTTTTTATAGAAATATATCTATTATAAAGCAACTGGAGGTGAAGTGAAGTGACAATCACAGACGTTAGAATCAGAAAAATAGCTACAGAAGGAAAAATGAAAGCTATAGTTTCTGTAACTTTTGATAATGAATTTGTTGTCCATGATATTAAAGTTATCGAAGGACAAAATGGTTTATTCATTGCAATGCCAAGTAGAAAGACACCTGATGGAGAGTTTAAGGATATCGCACATCCTATAAACACTGACACAAGAGAAAAAATGCAATCTTCTATATTAGCGGCTTATGAAGAAGCTATGCAAGAAGATGTCAATGTTGTAAACGAATAATTGCAAAAATAAAAGGAGATGAAACTCCTTTTATTTTTTTGGATAAATTAATGATATATATTCTTTTAGCAAAGGTTGAAATAATTATTCTTATGAAATATAATATATAAGAATACATACGAACGTTTTTGGATAAAATTAAAATTTTGTCCTTGATTTATATAAAAGAGGTGAATTTATGTATAAATGTGCTTTAATCTTAGCAGCTGGGCAAGGGACTAGAATAAAATCAGATTTACCTAAGGTTCTACATAAAGTTTGTGGAAAAGAAATGGTTAATCATGTTATTGATACTTTAAGAAAAGCTGACATTTCAGATATCAATGTAATAATAGGTAAAGGTTCAGAATTAGTTAAGGAAAAGACTTCATCAAGAGAAGTAAGCTACTCGCTTCAAGCAGAGCAACTTGGAACAGGACACGCAGTAAAGTGTGCTGTAGATTTCTTAAAAGATAAGAAGGGAACAGTTGCTATATTCTGTGGAGATGCGCCATTGATTACAGAAGAAACAGTAGTTAGCTTATTTGAAGAACATAATTCAAATAATAATAAAGCAACTCTTTTAACTTCAATTTTAGATGATGCGACAGGTTATGGAAGAATAATCAGAGATGGAAATGAAGTATTAAAGATAGTTGAGCATAAAGATTGTAACGAAGAAGAATTAAAAGTTACAGAGATGAATGCGGGAGTATATTGCTTTGATATAGAAAAATTATTAGAAGCTTTAGATAAGTTATCTAACAATAACTCACAAGGAGAGTATTACTTAACTGATGTTATAGGAATACTTAAATCTCAAGGAGAAAAAGTTGGAGCTGTAGTTATAGATTTTGAAGAAACTTTAGGTGTTAACTCAAGAGCTCAATTAGCTCAGGTTGAAGCTATACTAAGAAAAAGAATAAATGCAAAGCATATGGATAATGGGGTTACGTTAATAGATCCAAATAATACTTATATTGGTGCTGACGTTATTATAGGAAAAGATACAATAGTATATCCAGGTAACGTATTAGAAGGTAATACAGTTATAGGAGAAAGATGCACATTATATCCAAATTCAAGAATTAATAATAGTACTATAGAAAATGAAGTTGAAATTCAATCTTCAGTTATTTTAGATAGTAAGATAGGTGATAATACTACTGTTGGACCATTTGCATATATTCGTCCAGATTCAGTTATAGGTAGTCATGTAAGAATTGGAGATTTCGTTGAAATAAAGAAATCGATAATTGGTAACAATACTAAAGTATCTCACTTAACATATGTTGGAGATGCTGAAGTTGGAGAAAGCTGTAACTTTGGTTGCGGTACGGTTACTGTAAATTATGATGGTAAAAATAAAAATAAAACTATTATAGGAAATAATAGCTTTATTGGATGTAATACAAATTTAATTTCACCAGTTAAAGTTGAGGATAACACTTATATCGCAGCTGGATCAACTATAACAGATGATGTTAAGAGTGGGGAACTTGCAGTAGCAAGAGCAAAACAAAGAAATATTCCAGGATGGGTAGAAAAAAGAGGATTATTAAAGAAATAATTTAAATTAATATATATTTATTTTGTTTATAAACAAACTATGTAAAGCAATTTTAAGGAGGTTCTCATACTTATGATAACGCATGGAAAGAGTATAAAGATATTTACAGGAAATTCTCACCCAGAATTAGCAAAAGAGATTGCTGATTTACTAGGTATTCCACTAGGGCAAGCTAAAGTTTCTACTTTTAGTGATGGAGAAATATCTGTAGATATAAGTGAAACAGTAAGAGGATGTGATGTATTTATAGTACAATCTACAAGCTCTCCTGTTAATAATAACTTAATGGAACTTTTAATAATGATAGATGCATTTAAGAGAGCATCTGCAGGAAGAATTACAGCAGTTATGCCTTATTATGGGTATGCAAGACAAGATAGAAAAGCAAAATCAAGAGATCCAATAACAGCAAAATTAGTTGCTGACATTTTAACTGCAGCCGGAGCAGATAGAGTATTAACTATGGACTTACATGCAGCTCAAATTCAAGGATATTTCAATATTCCAGTTGATCACATGTTAGGTTCACCAATATTAGCTAAGTACTTCGTTAACAAAGGATTTGAAGATCAAGATGACGTAGTTGTTGTATCTCCAGACTTAGGAAGTGTTACAAGAGCTAGAAAGTTTGCAGATAAATTACATGCTCCTATAGCTATAATTGATAAGAGAAGACCAAAGGCTAATGTTTCTGAAATAATGAACATAATCGGAGATGTTGAAGGAAAGAGATGTATCTTAATCGATGATATGATTGATACTGCTGGAACTATAGCAAATGCTGCAAATGCGTTAAAAGACCTAGGCGCAACTCATGTTTATGCTTGTTGTACTCATGGAGTATTATCAGGACCTGCCTTCGAAAGAATAAATGGTTCTGCTATAGAGGAATTAGTTATGTTAAATACTATTCCATTACCAGAAAGAGATGACTTAGAAAAGTTCCAATCAATATCTGTAGCTCCTTTATTTGCAGAAGCAATAAAGAGAATTTACGATGATGAACCAATAAGTAAATTATTCGAGAACTAATAACATAGAGATAAAAAAAGAGGAGTTATTCAAAAATAACTCCTTTTTTTATTAATATTGTGTAACAAATGTAAACTTTATGAGAAAACTATTATTGTTTAAATATTTATAGTATAAAATATTTATAAGGGAAGGTGGAATTGGAATGGATGATAAATTTGGAAAAGTTTTAATTGTAGATGATGATACGCATATAAACGAATTAATAGATATGTATTTAAAAAGTTCAGGATACGAAACAAGACAATGTTTTAATGGAATAGATGCATGTAATATTGTTAATGAACAAAATATTGGATTAGTAATATTAGATATTATGTTACCAGGAAAAGATGGAATGGAAGTTCTTAAATATATAAGAAAGACGTCTAACATACCTGTGATAATGCTTACAGCTAAAGGTGAAGTTTTTGATAAGGTATTAGCCTTAGAGCTTGGAGCAGATGATTATATAGTAAAGCCTTTTGATCCAAAAGAGCTTATGGCTAGAGTTAAGGCTGTTTCAAGAAGATATACTACACCAACAACAAATGATGATTTATTAAAATTTAATGGATTAACTATAGATATTGGTGCATATGAGGTAGTTTATAAAGGGAATAATGTAAAGTTAGCTCCTAAGGAATTAGAATTACTTCACTTTATGGCTAGTAATCCTAATAAGGTATTTACAAGAGAACAACTAATGTATGAAGTATGGGGATATGATTATCCAGGAGATTCAAGAACTGTGGATGTTCACATAAAAAGATTAAGAGAAAAGATAAAAGGCGGAGAAGGTTGGGAAGTTCAAACTGTTTGGGGCGTTGGCTATAAATTTGAGGTGAAGTAAGCTTGAAAAAAAGAAGTATAGTAAGAAAGCTAATAATAACTTTTGCTTCAATAACAGGTGGAGTACTAACTTTAGTTGGACTTATATCAACTGTATGGATTAATGTTAGTTATACAGAACAAAGAATAGAGATTATTGATAAACAAATAGCTATAGTAGAGGAAACAGTAAGAGGGTATTTAAGACAAGAGAATGATTATAATGAAGTAGAGAAAATCTTGACTATGGCAAGTATGGCAAGTAATACTGATGGAATAGTAGTAGATAAATTAGGGTATATTTATATAGTTTCAAATTCTAAGTATGATGATATTAAGTATACAAAAGTTCAAATGCCAGAAAACATTAAATCTAAAATTGATGAAATGAAAAAGTATGGGAAAGCAGTTGTGCTATTAAAAAATGGACAGTTATTAAGTTATGTTAAGCCTATGTATTCTAATGGGGAAATAGAAGGATCTATAATCATGATTCCTAATAGTGCTTATGCAGGTAAAAATATAATGTGGATGATATGGATATCGATAGTAGTTGCAATGATAATTTCAGGTTTGATTATAAATTACTTCGCAAATAGATTAGTAGTTAAGCCTTTAGAAGAAATAAATAATGCCGCTAAAAGGTTAACTCAAGGAAACGTTAATGAAAGAGTTGATGTAAGATCAAATGATGAGATTGGTCAATTAGCGGAATCTTTTAATAGTATGGCTGAATCATTAGAAAAGGTTGATAATACTAGAAAAGAATTTATATCAAATGTGTCTCATGAGCTGAGGTCTCCGATAACTTCTATAAAGGGTTTCGTTGGAGGAATCTTAGATGGTGTTATACCAAAGGATAAGGAAACGTATTACTTTAAAATAGTATATGAAGAGATAAATAGACTTGCTAGATTAGTAAATGATTTATTAGATATATCTGCAATGGAAGCAGGTAAGTTTAATTTACAAAAGATTGATTTTGATATAAATGGAGTTATAAGTCTTTGTATATTAAATCTTGAAGGGAAAATTAAAAGTAAAGGATTAGATGTAAGAGCTGTTTTTGAAGAGAAGAGAAATTATGTAATAGCTGATAGAGATAGAATAATTCAAGTTCTAACAAATCTTCTTGAAAATGCTATAAAATATAGTAATGATAAAGGGCAAATAGAAGTAACTACTTATACAAAAGGAGAAAAGATATATATAAGTATATTTAACTCAGGTGAAAATATATCAAAAGAAGATTTAAATAATATTTGGGATAGATTTTATAAAAGTGATAAATCAAGAACCAATAAAGTAAGTACGGGATTAGGGCTACCTATAGTAAGATTGATTTTATCTCAACATAATGAAGATGTTTGGGTGGAAAATATAGACGGAAAAGGGGTAAAATTTACTTTTTCGTTAAAAAGAGCTGATTAACTAAGATGCATTTGGAGGGGATGCTATGGTCCGTAATAAGGTTCAAAGAGAAAAAATTAAAAATTATGAAGAGAAAGATTATAATATAAGTTTTAAAAAAAAGAGAACTAAATCAAGTATTAGATTTGGAGCTAAGCTTTTTATATATTTAATTATTGCAGCAGGATCAGGAGCAGTTTTTTCAGGAATAATGATGGATATTAAGTATGGAAATGCTATAAAAATTATTGAAGAATTTGCTAATGATGAAATGATTATAACGGATTATACAAAGATTATAAATACTATAAATCCTTCAATTGTTACTATTGAAAATTCATCAGAAGGATTTAATTTGAATAATGAAAATAATACTACTGGGATAATTTTAGATGAAAGTGGAAGTATACTTACAAATTATTCTTTGATAAAAGATTTTTCTAATATAGTTGTTAAGTTATCAGATAATAGCGTTGAACCTATAAATGCAAAATTAATGGTAAAAAATGAAGATATTGATTTAGCTATAATAAAAATAAAAACTGATGAAGAGTTAACGCCTGTGAAATTTGCTAAAAGCGATGAGTTGCTTATAGGACAGGGGGTTGCAGTATTAGGTAAAACTGTAGGTGATAATACTGTGGATACTGTCAGCCCAGGAATAATAACATCTATAGGAGAGAATACAAGATTAGAAGGAAAATCATATCAATTACTTCAAATAAGTGCACCTATAAATAAGAAAAATGCAGGTGGACCTATTTGTAATTCTAAAGGTGAAGTAATAGGTTTAGCAAGTTATAGTTTATCAGAGGCTAATAAAGATAGTGGGTTTTATTATGGAATTCAAATAAGAGATTTGCAGATTGTAATTAATTCTAGTAATGCATTTAAAAGTGTTCTGGGAATTAATGAAGGTGGTATAATAGCAGATAAAAACACTGAGTATAAAGGATTTTATGTTCAGGATTTAGATAAGAATGGAGATGCTTATAAAGCTGGAATTAAACCGACAGATATAATACTAGAAGTAGATAATACTCCAATAATAACTGTAGATGATGCCACTGCTGTACTTCAAAATAAAAAACCTGGAGATGTTCTAAAATGTACGGTTTTAAGAGAAGGAACTATAGAAGAGATAGAGGTAAATATAAATTAAAACTAAGATAATAGATATATGGTCATACATAATTAAAGGCAAATTATTTATAATTTGCCGTTTTTTTATTTGTCATTTAGGTTAAGATGTTTTGTACTTTTTTATATTGAAAATAAAATGTATAATAAAACGTAGCGATAAAATGGTATAATATACAATAGGTCTATATGCTTAGGAGGAAATTATAAGATGTTTTTAATAGTAGGATTAGGAAACCCAGGAAAAGAGTATGAAGGAACTAGACATAATATAGGTTTTGAAGCTGTAGATTATATAGCTGATAAGTATAATATAGAATTAAATAGGATAAAATTTAAAGGTATATTTGGGGAAGGTATGATAAATGGTAAAAAGGTTATCTTACTTAAACCAACAACATATATGAACTTAAGTGGAGAAAGTATAAGAGAAGTAGTTAATTTTTATAAAATATCTAATGAAGAAATAATTGTTATATACGATGACATAAGCTTAGAGGTAGGAAGATTAAGAATTAGAGAAAAAGGAAGTCATGGTGGACATAATGGGATAAAGAGCATAATAGCCAATTTATCAAGCGATGTATTTCCAAGAGTTAAGATAGGTGTAGGAGGTCCAAAGGGAGACCTAGTTTCTCATGTATTAGGAAAGTTTTCAAATAGTGAAATAGAAATCCTAAGAGAATCAATAATGGCAACATCAGAAGCAGTTACAACTATTTTATCAAAAGGTACAAAAGAAGCGATGAATAAATTTAACGGGTTTAAGGCAAGTGCCATAAGTGATTAAGGAAGGTGTATTTTGATGAGATTAGAGGGGATAATGAAGCCCTTAAGAGATAATGAAGAATTTAACCGTTTATTAGGATGTATGAATAAAGGTCAATATCCACTAAGTGCTTATGGATTATCAGAATCTGGAAAAAGCTATTTAATAAATGGTATTTTTGAAAATAGAGAAAACTCTATAGTTATAGTTACACATAGTGATATTGAGGCTAAGAATTTATATGAAGATTTAAGTCTTTACTCAACTGATGTTTACTATTTCCCAGTAAGAGAGGTAGTTTTTTATAACATAGATGCTATTTCGGGTGATTTGAGATGGGCTAGATTAAAAGTTATTAAGGAGATTTTACAAAATAAAGAGAAGAAGATAATTATAACTTCTATTGATGCTTTAACATCTTTATATACACCGAGAGAATATTACTATAATTATAGTATAAATATTGCACAAGGGTCTGAATTAGATTTAAAGGAATTATCTCAAAAGTTAATAGAATGTGGATATGAGAGAGTTGAAGCTGTTGAAGGAAAAGGTGAATTTTCTTATAGAGGAGGGATACTAGATGTATTTCCTCCTACGTCTGTTTATCCTTATAGAGTTGAACTTTTTGGAGATGAGGTAGACTCTATAAGAACGTTTAATACTGAATCTCAACGTAGTATAGAAAAGATAAAGAGTTTTGATATATTCCCTGCTAAAGAGATAATAATAAACTCTCAGGTTCAAGAAAAAGCAAGTGAAAAAATAAGAGAAGAATTAAATACTATATTAGATAACGCTAGTAAAAATGATAATGAGAGAATAGATAAGTTAACTAATATTGTTAGAAAGAACTTAGAATCATTAAAAGAAAGTTATACATTTGAGACTGTAGATAGTTATCTACCTTATTTTTATGATAAACCTGAAAGTTTATTTGATTATTTAGAAGGATATTTATTTATAATAGATGATATAAAGAGATGTAAAGGCAAAATCGACAGTATATATTATGAATTTAGTGAAAATTATACTGCATTTCTTCAAAGGGGAGATATTCTTCCATCTCAAAATAAGTTGTTATTAGATAAAGAAGAGCTTGCTATAAATATAAATAAAGAAGATGTTATTGCTGTAAACACATTTTTAGAAAATACTGATTTGATATCAACATATGAAGATATAGGGTTTAATCAAATGACATTAAGCCATTATCATGGTCAGTTAGATTTATTGATAGATGATATCAAAGATAAAAAAAGTAAGGGCTACAGAACCGTTATATTATCAGGTACAAGGGTAAGAGGTGAAAGGTTAGTTGAGACCTTAAGAGATAGAGAAGTTGAAAGTGTTTATAAAGATGTAATAGAAGATATTAAACCAGGTGAAGTTGTAATTACTTTTGGTAATTTACTTAAAGGATTTGAATATCCAGATTTAAATTTATGCATAATCTCAGATAAAGAAGTATTTGGAGAAGCTAAGAGAAAGCTTACTAAAAAAGTAGCACAAAGAAAAGGTGTTTCAAAAATACGAAGCTTTGCAGAGTTAAAGCCTGGGGATTATGTAGTACATGCTAATCATGGTATTGGTGTATTTAAAGGTATTAAACAAATTGAAGTCGCTGGAAGTACAAGGGATTATTTAGATATAGTTTATGATAAAGGTGATAAACTATATGTTCCAGTAGATCAATTAGATTTAGTTCAGAAGTATATTGGAAGTGAAGGAAAAACTCCAAAGATAAATAAACTTGGAGGAGCTGAGTGGCAAAAGGCTAAAGCTAAAGTAAGAAAATCTATAAATGAAATTGCAGAAGATTTAGTGAAGTTATATGCAGCTAGGTCTACTTTGACTGGTTATAAATATTCTAAAGATACAGAGTGGCAAAGACAGTTTGAAGATGAGTTCCCATATGAAGAAACACCTGACCAATTGACATCATTAGAGGAAATAAAGCATGATATGGAATCAGATAAACCTATGGATAGATTGCTTTGTGGAGACGTTGGATATGGTAAAACAGAAGTAGCTATAAGAGCAGCATTCAAAGCTGTTATGGATGGAAAGCAAGTTGCATTCTTAGTACCTACAACTATCTTAGCTGAACAGCACTATAAAAACTTTATAAAGAGATTTTCAGACTTCCCTGTTAAGATTGATATGATAAGTAGATTTAGAACAGCAAAACAGCAAAAAGCTACTTTACAATCTTTAAAAGAAGGTAATGTTGATATTTTAATAGGAACTCACAGATTAGTATCAAAAGATATAATGTTTAAGGATTTAGGTTTATTAATTATAGATGAAGAGCAAAGATTTGGGGTTGCTCAAAAAGAAAAGATTAAAGGATTAAAGAAAAATGTTGATGTATTAACATTAAGTGCAACGCCAATTCCTAGAACACTACATATGTCATTGACTGGGGTGAGAGATATTTCGGTTATTGAAACACCACCGGAGGAGAGATATCCTATCCAGACATATGTAGTAGAGCAAAATGACCAATTGATAAGAGATGCTATATTAAGAGAAATAAGTAGAGATGGTCAGGTTTATTTTGTTTATAACAGAGTAGGCACTATTCAGGATATGGCTAATTATATTAAAGATTTAGTTCCAGAATGTAAAGTAGGAATAATTCATGGTCAAATGACTGAAAAGGAATTAGAAAAAGAAATGATTGCATTTATGAATAAGGAATATAATGTTCTTGTATGTACAACGATCATAGAAACTGGTATAGATATTCCAAACGTTAATACCATGATAGTTCATGACTCAGATAAGATGGGATTATCCCAACTTTACCAATTAAGAGGAAGAGTAGGTAGATCTAATAGAATTGCTTATGCATACTTTATCTATACTAAAGATAAGGTGCTAACTGAAGTTGCAGAGAAAAGATTGAAAGCCCTAAAAGATTTTACAGAACTTGGATCAGGATTTAAAATTGCAATGAGAGACTTAGAGATAAGAGGTGCTGGTAATATGATGGGATCAGCACAGCATGGACATATGGCTACTATAGGGTATGATTTATATTGTAGAATGCTAGAAGATACAGTAAAACTTATTAAAGGAGAGATTGATAAGGAACCTGTTGAAACAACAGTGGATATAAAGGTTGATGCTTATGTTCCTTCAAGATACATTGAAGATGAAATTCAAAAGATTGAAGTTTATAAAAAGATTGCTGCTATAAGTAATATTGAAGATTATCAATATATTAAAGAGGAACTAGAAGATAGATATTCTAGTATACCAGATGCTGTTTATAATCTTATGGATATAGCTTATATTAAGAGCTTAGCTAAGGAATTGTATATAGAAGAAATAAAAGAAATGCCAAAAGAAATTAGATTTAAATTTGCATCAGATTTTAAAGGATACAACAATATATATAAGATTTTATTAAAACATTATAAAGAAAATGTAGTTATATATTTTGGAGAAAACCCTTCTTTTGCAGTTAAGCTAAACACAATAAAGAAGGAAGAAGCATTAAAATTCTATAGAGAAATGCTATTAAAGGTTATTGAAAATTCATAGAAAAATCAGATGGTAAAGTTTGAATAAAAGGAATATTATTGATATACTAGTATAGATAGCAACTATAATATGTAAAGTGAGGGAAATGATTTGAGAAGAATAAAAAGAATAGTACTTGCTGCAGTCGTTGCAACAATGGCTTTTTCAATGGCAGGATGTAATTTAATACAAAAGACTCCAGAAGCTATACAAAATACTGTTTTAGCTAAAGTTGGAAGCGAAAAAATAACTCTAGGTGATGTTGATACTGAGTTAAAGGCTGATATTGATTATCTAAAGGAACAATATGGTGAAGACTTTGAATCAAATATAGATGATGATCTTAAAGCTAGACTAAAAGAAGTAAGACAACAAGTTTTAGAAGCTTTAGTAGAAGAAAAAGTACTTTATTTAGAAGCTGAAAAGAGAGGTTTAGTACCTACTCAAGAAGAATTAGATAAAGAAGTAGCTGAAAGAACAGCTGAAATACAAGAAGCTTGGGGTGGAGAAGAAGCATTTGCACAAGCTAAAGAGTATTATGGATATACTGATGAAACTTTTAAAGAGTTTTTAGAAAATCAAGTAGTAATTCAAAAGGTTAAAGATGATATGTTTAAAGATATAAACATAACTGATGACCAAATAAATAAATATTATGAAGAACACAAAGATGAATATGTAAATTACGGGCAAGCTGACGCAAGACATTTATTATTCCAAACGGAAGAAGAAGCAAATGCTGCAAGTGAAAAAATAAAGAGTGGAGAAACTACTTTTGATGCTTTATTTACAGAATATGAAGGAAATAAAGCAAAAGCTACAGCTACAGATGCTACTGAAGAAGATCAAGCGTTACCTATAGCTGAAGATTTAGGTACAGTTTCTCATAATCAATCTAATTATGATCCTTTATTCTTAGAAGGATTAAAACCTCTTAAAGAAGGAGAAGTTTCAGAACCTATTAAAGGATATTATGGATATCATATAATAGAGGCTACAAATGTTACAGAAACAACTCCAAAAGAGTTTAATGATGAACTAAAAGAGGAAATAAAAGCTACTTTAGAAAATGAAGAGAAAAATAGTATATATGAAAATGAACTAGCTTCATTAAAGAAAGAATATAAAGTAAAACTTTACGAAAATAGACTTTAATTAA
Organism: Clostridium sp. NSJ-145; assembly: GCF_021044725.1. Taxonomy (NCBI): domain Bacteria; kingdom Bacillati; phylum Bacillota; class Clostridia; order Eubacteriales; family Clostridiaceae; genus Clostridium; species Clostridium sp. NSJ-145. The sequence continues at coordinate 38,847 of NZ_JAJNOS010000013.1, read as the reverse complement.
ATAAAATATAATTAAAATTCAGAGAATGTTATTATTCTCTGAATTTTTTTATTATAAAAATATATTAAAATAAGCTAACATTAGATTTCTTGCCATAGAATTGAATTAATTCCTCTTTGATTAGATACGGATAAATATTGGGTATATGTGTATAAAATTTCTAATAACTCAAATAATAATATTGCAGTAAGATATTTATAATTATTTAAGGAGGTAACTCAAAGTAATGAAAGCAACAGGAATTGTTAGACGTATTGATGATTTGGGAAGAGTGGTTATACCAAAAGAAATAAGAAGAACTTTAAGAATAAGAGAAGGAGACCCATTGGAAATATTCACCGATAGAGAAGGTGGAGTAATTCTTAAAAAATATTCTCCAATAGGCGAGTTAACTGATTTTTCAAAGGAATATGCCGAAAGCTTACAAGGCTCAATTGGACATATTGTATTAATTGCGGACAAAGATACATTTATATCAGCGAGTGGAGCACCTAAAAAAGATTACTTAGAAAGAAAAATAAGTTCTGAATTAGAAAACGTTATGAATGATAGAAAAGCTGTAATAATTACAGAGCAAAACAAGACAATCCCTCTACATAATGATGAGGATGAAAAGTTATATTCAAATCAAGTTGTAGCACCAATAATTGCTGAAGGAGATGCAATAGGAGCTGTATTAATAATTTCAAAAGAAGAGAATGAAAAATTCACTGATCTTGAATTAAAGCTTGCAGAAACTGCGGCTGCTTTTTTAGGAAAACAAATGGAACAATAAAGTTGATATTAAGCAATCGTAATTGTAAAAAATTAATGTTACAGAATAAATTAGTAATAATACCTCTAAACTTAAAATAATAATTATTATTAGTGATAAAAAACTTTATAAGTTTGGAGGTATTTTATGAAAAAGCAATCTTTGATTAAAGGAAGTATAATTCTAGGAGCTGCTGGAATAATAGCCAAGTTCTTAGGATTATTTTTTAGGTGGCCACTTATATTATTAATAGGTGATGAAGGAATAGGATATTATCAATTATCTTATCCATTATATATGTTTTTTGTAGCTATAGCGTCAGGTGTACCGGTAGCTATGTCTAAGATGATATCAGAAAGAAATGCAGTAGGAGATATAGAAGGTACATACGAAATAGTTAAAGAATCAACTTATTTAATGTTAGTGTTAGGAATAGGTACGTCCTGTGTATTATTTTTCTTTGCAAAACCTATTATTTCTTTTTTGAAATGGGACCCAAAATCTTATTACGCTTTAATAGGAATTTCATTTGCACCTATAGCAGTTTCTATTATGACTATTTTTAGAGGATTTTTTCAGGGATTACAGAACATGACTCCATCTGGAGTATCTCAAATATTAGAACAAGTGGGTAGAGTAATCGTAGGAGTTGGACTAGCCTTTGTGTTATTACCAAGAGGTATAGAGTTTTCTGCAGGAGGAGCAGCATTTGGAGCAGCTGCAGGGGGAACTATAGCATCTATATATCTATACATTAAGTACAGAAAAGTAAAAAAGAGTATGGGTATAAAGAAAATAAGGACAAACACTGATGTATTAAATAAAATACTAAAAATGGCTATTCCTATATCAATAGGAGCTACAGCAGGAACTATAATGAATTTGATAGATGCTGTATTAGTACCACAAAAGCTTATAGAGTCTGGAGTAGCTGATCCTACAGCCTTATATGGACAATTAACAGGAAAAGCAGCAGTTCTTGTTAATATCCCTTTGACACTATCTATGGCATTAGGCACATCTTTGATACCTATAATAGCAGAGAATTATGTGCTTAGAAAAAAGGTAGAATTAGAAAGTAAAACTAATTTAGCTATGAAGCTAGCAGTAGTAATAGCTTTTCCTTGCACAGTAGGATTATTTTGCTTAGCAGGGCCAGTTATGAAGTTGTTATTTTTTAAAGCTTATGATGGTTATGAAATTTTAAAATATCTTTCTTTATCAATACCGTTTATAATTATTACACAAACTACTACATCCATATTGCAAGGTACAAACCATTATATTAGGCCTGTTATAAATCTTTTTATAGGATGTATAGTAAAAGTAATATTAACTATGTTCTTAGTGCCAATTCCACAGATAAATATATTTGGAGCAGTAATAGCTAGTATAGCTTCGTATGTAACAGTTACAATCCTTAATATAGTTGCTTTAAAGACAAAGATAAAAACAAAGTTAGATGTATATGATTCAATTATAAAGCCATTAATGTCATCTTTAATAATGGGAATAATGGTAAGTATAACTTATATTTTTTCTATAGGAAGAACAAATAATAATAGTATTTCTTGCTTATTATCAATATTTGTGGGTATTATTATATATATAATAGCTATTTTAGTTTTTAGAGTTTTTAGTATAAGTGAAATTAAAAATAGGGTAGTTAGAAAATGATTTGTAAGGAGAGTACTATATGATAAAAATAGTAGGGTTAGGGCCTGGTGCACCAGAAGCATTAACTATTGGAGCAGTAAAAACTTTAGAAGAAAGCAATAATTTATATTTTAGAACAGAGAAACATCCTACAGTAGATTATTTAAGAGATAGACTAAAGGGATTTAAAACTTGCGACAATTATTATGAAGAAGGTAATAGTTTTGATGAGGTTTATCAAAATATAGCTAATGATATCATAGAGGAATATAGAAAAACAAAAGAATTAGTTTATGCAGTTCCTGGACATCCGCTAGTAGCTGAGAGATCTGTATTAAACATAATAGATTTATGTGAAAAAAATAATATTGAGTATTCGATATTGCCAGCAGTTAGCTTTGTTGATGCCATGATGGATAGACTAAAAATAGATCCTATAGAAGGGTTAAAGATAATAGATGCTTTTGATATAAAAAATCAAATATTAGATAAAAGAATAGGAACAATAATAACTCAAGTATATAATGGATTAATAGCTTCTGAAGTTAAATTAGAATTATTAGAACATTATAATGATGATACTGAGATAATATATGTAAGAGCGGCAGGAATAGAAGGTCAAGAATCTATAAGAAAGATTCCACTTTACGAATTAGATATGCAGGAAGATATAGATTATTTAACATCAGTATATATTCCTAAAGATTTAAATAATAAGAAGGACTTTTATGACTTTTTAGAAATTATAGAAACTTTAAGAGGAGAAAATGGGTGTCCTTGGGATAGAGAGCAAACGCATGAAAGTATAAAAAATAATCTCTTAGAAGAATGTTATGAAGTTATAGAAGCTATTGATAAAGATGATATAGATTCGTTAATAGAGGAATTAGGAGATATACTTTTACATGTTGTATTCCATGCTACAATAGGAAAAGAGGATGGATATTTCAATATTAATGATATAATAGAAAGTGCTTCTAAGAAAATGATATATAGACATCCTCATGTTTTTAAAGATGAGAATCTAGAAACATCAGAAGAAGTGGTAGCAAACTGGGAAGAACTAAAGAAAAAAGAAAAAGAGTATAATACTATATCAGAAGAAATAGAAGGTATAGCTAAAACTTTACCAGCTTTAATTAAAGCTCATAAAGTTCAAAAGAAAGTGTCTAAAGTTGGATTTGATTTTGAAGACGTAAATGAGGCGGCAACAAAGGTAGAAGAAGAATTAAAAGAAGTTTTAAATGTATATAAATCCAATAATAGGGAAAAGATAATAAATGAGGTTGGAGATTTATTATTTGCCTGTGTTAATGTTTCTAGAATGTTAAGTGTAGATGAAGAGGAAGCACTAAATACTAGCATTAAGAAATTTTCAAAAAGATTTTCTTACATTGAAAAAAATATTTTAGATTCTGGTAAAAACATAGATGATGTATCACTTGATGATATGAATAAACTATGGGAAGAAGCTAAGAAATTTGATTAGCAAAAGATAAGGTATTTTTACAAATATTTAAGCTTTTCATAATAAATATTATAGAGGAATAAGTTGTGTGCTAGATTACATGAAAATGATGTAATAAATATATTTTTATAGTAAAAAAACCATATTTCTATAGACTAGCAAAGAAAGTGGAGATATAATAGGTAAATGTAGTATAGTACATAATATCGTAGTTTACTACGAAACTACAACTGTTTATTTAAGGAGGATGTAATCGTGAATAAAGCAGAATTAATTACTAAAATGGCAGAAAAAAGCCAATTAACTAAGAAAGATGCTGAAACAGCTTTAAAGGCTTTCGTTGAGTCAGTTCAAGAAGCTTTAGAAAATGGTGAAAAAGTTCAATTAGTTGGATTTGGTACTTTTGAAACTAGAGAAAGAGCAGCTAGAGAAGGAAGAAATCCAAGAACTAAAGAAGTTATAAGCATCCCTGCATCTGTAGTTCCAGTATTCAAAGCAGGAAAAGAATTTAAAGAAAAAGTTAACAAGTAGTAGTAGTAGAAACCCGAGATTACTCGGGTTTTTATAATATAAATATATATTTAAAAGGAGAGGTAAGTTATGAGGCTAGATAAATACTTAAAAGTATCTAGAATAATAAAGAGAAGAACGGTAGCTAAAGAAGCTTGTGAAGGTGGAAGAGTTTCTATAAATGGTAAGGTTGCAAAGCCATCTACAGTTGTAAAAGAAGGCGATATAATAGAAATAGCTTTTGCAACTAGAAGCCTTAAGGCAAAGATAGTAAATATTGCTGAACATGTGAGAAAAGAAAATGCTAAAGCAATGTATGAGATATTAGAAGGCGAAGAGGATAAAGAATAAAATAGGATACTTACTCATATATTTTAAACAAGAAGTATATGGGGGAGTAGTTATGGAAAAAAAAGATATAAGCAAAATAGAAGAAAATAAAGGAAATCTGATCTTAGAAAATAGGAAGAAGCTTACACTTTCAGGAGTAGTAGAAGTAATAAGCTTCGATGAAGAAAAGATATTACTAAATACAAAATTAGGGGCGCTAACTATAAAAGGAACTGAATTAAAGATGAATAAATTAGATGTTCAAAATGGAGATGTAACAATAGTTGGAGATGTATGGTCAATGGTGTATAGTGGCAAAGAAATGAAAAAAGAAAAAGAAAGTATAATTGGAAGGCTATTTAAGTAGAGTATTATGCCATTACCAACAAGTGCACAGTTTAATATAATTTTATACTCAATATTAGCTGGTATATTGACAGGAGCTATGTTTGATTTGTATAGAATTATAAGAGGCAGTAAAGTTCCTAAAATAATAATTGCAATTGAAGATATATTATTTTGGATTTTAGCTGCCTTAGTGGTATTTTGTTTCTTGCTTTACACCAATTATGCATTTTTAGGAGCATACGTATATTTATTTATGCTTGCAACATTGTTTATTTATTTAAAGTTAGTTAGCCCAATTTGTTTAAAATTTGAGATTAAGATGTTAAATTTTTTAGGAAAGATGTCAAGAATAGTAGTTAAGAATGTATTATATCCATTTAAAATTATATTTTATAATATTATGGGGAAAAATAATTAGAAGAGAAGCTATAAGTTGTATAAAAATGACTTGAATAAAATATGTAGAGTGTTTAAAATATAAATATAGATTATTAAAAAGAGGGTTCTATATTTATGAGGAAAAAGATAACCTTAAGAAGCATAGTAATTATTATTCTGTTTGTAGTATTTGGATTTAATGTTGTTAAACAAACTATGGCTATAAAAAGAATAAATAATGATATAGCTAAAAAAAGTGAACAACTCAATGAAAAAAAAGAAGAAAACAGAAAATTACAAGCTGAGTTAGAAAGGGTACAATCGAATTACGATTACCTAGAAAAGTTAGCAAGAGAAAGACTTGGACTTATTAAGGAAGGTGAACAAATAATACTTCCTTCAGAGCCTCAAGAGTAAGATGATTAACATATTACTAAAAGGGTTATTATTAATAATGACATATATTTATTAAAAATTTAAGGAGGATTCTTTGTAGCATGACATTAGCGGCAGGAAAAATATTAGAAGGTACAGTGGTTAATATCACAAATTTTGGAGCGTTTGTAGAGATAGAAGGAAAGACTGGATTAGTCCATATCTCAGAGGTTGCAGACTCTTTTGTTAAGGATATAAGAGAACATCTTAATGAACAAGATAAAGTAAAAGTAAAAGTTATTTCAATCGATGATAATGGAAAAATCAGCTTATCTATTAAACAAGCTAATGTTAAGAAGAAATCAGTAAAACCAGCAGAATTCGAATGGGGTACAGAAAAGAAAAAAACTAATACAGCTAATTTCGAAGATATAATGTCTAGATTCTTAAAAGATAGTGAAGAAAGACAACAAGATTATAAGAAAAATCAAGAATTTAAAGGTAGAAGCAAAAAAAGCTTTTAATTAGAGTTATATATAATATATATAGATAATAAAGATTGTGTAAAGGCAGTCTTTATTTTTTTATTTTTAGTTATTTTTTTAATAAATATAGAGTTTGGAGACATAATAAGCCTAATAAATTAACAAAAAAACTACTTTTTTAAATATTAAAAGAATGGCTATATTACTAGGTTTGAGGGTAAAGTTTGATGCTGATTACATCGTAAAATTGATAAAAATTAAAAAAAAATAAAAAATGTGTTGACAGTATAATAATCATAATATATAATTAATTTTGTCGTCAGGCGGCGACAACAAAACGTGCTGAAGTGGCGGAACAGGCAGACGCACAGGACTTAAAATCCTGCGGTAGCGATACCGTACCGGTTCGATTCCGGTCTTCAGCACCAAATAAACTAAATTCAACTTTAATAACGCGGGGTGGAGCAGTTGGCAGCTCGTCGGGCTCATAACCCGAAGGTCGTAGGTTCAAGTCCTGCCCCCGCAACCAACATGGCGGAATAGCTCAGCTGGCTAGAGCACTCGGTTCATACCCGAGGTGTCGTAGGTTCAAGTCCTATTTCCGCTACCAAATACGCTGAAGTGGCGGAACAGGCAGACGCACAGGACTTAAAATCCTGCGGTAGCGATACCGTACCGGTTCGATTCCGGTCTTCAGCACCAAGTTGAATTTAGTTTAACAATAACGCGGGGTGGAGCAGTTGGCAGCTCGTCGGGCTCATAACCCGAAGGTCGTAGGTTCAAGTCCTGCCCCCGCAACCAAACATGGCGGAATAGCTCAGCTGGCTAGAGCACTCGGTTCATACCCGAGGTGTCGTAGGTTCAAGTCCTATTTCCGCTACCAGATACGCTGAAGTGGCGGAACAGGCAGACGCACAGGACTTAAAATCCTGCGGTAGCGATACCGTACCGGTTCGATTCCGGTCTTCAGCACCAAGACTTAAAACTTAGTTTTAAGTCTTTTTTTTATTTCTAAATAATGTTTAAATGATCTCACGAAATGTGAGATTTTTTTATTTAAAAAATATTCTATGAATTTATACAAGAAATTATTACTATAATTAATTTCGAAAAATTTATCTTAAATTAGGTTTTGCGACAAAAAATAGATTTTTAAATTAGGTAGTAAAAAGATTTTATGTAATCTTAACTATAAAACTATATATATAAATAGAAAAAAATATTATCTTGTCTTATGAAAAAAGCTATGTAGGTACATTAACTGACATAATAGTAGATTAATGAAATGTTATAATCAATATACAAATTATGGAAAAGGGTGAGTGTTATGCAATACGAGGTTAAGGTACCTACATATAAAAGAGTAAATAAAAGAAAAATAAATTTGGAAAGCAACTTAGCTACGATGATAGTAGCCTTTGTTATAGGGATTACATTAGGAAGAGTAAACCTTAATTTTGTTGAAGGTTTAACTTTAGCACCTTTTGGAATAGCTTACTTAATATCTACAATAATTAAGAGACAAGAAAGAGAATATTTAACTGCTTTTGTTTCAGTTAGTTTAGGATATTTAAGTACCTATAAGGTTATTGATAATGCATTTATATATTTTATAATAGCTGTATCTATTGTTACATATGGATATGTAATGAATAAGTTAGATAAAAAAATAAGCAAGAAGATATTGTTTTTAATAACAACTACAATTTATGTGGCTTTAGGAACTGTTATTGGAAATCAAGGAATAGGTATAAATTTAGGATTTTCAATTATAGAGGCTATATCAATAATACCATTTTTCTATATTATTAATTATGGTGTAAGTTGTTTATCTGAAATAAAGACAAACTATATATTTTCTGTAGAAGAACTTATAAGTATTGCTATAATACTATGTTTAATAGTTGCAGGAATAGGTGGATTTGAACTTCTAGGTATAAAAATAAGAGATCTTTTAGGATTAATTGCAGTAATTACAATTGCGTATTCTGGTGGGATCTCAGCAGGAACTATACTTGGAGTAACTATGGGAATTATAATAGGAATAACAACAAAAAACTTATTTTTGCCAATAGGCCTCTATAGTATATGTGGATTGATTGTCGGGATATTTAAAGATACTGGTAAAATATTCTCTGCATTAGCATATATAATAGCTTATTTTTTAGTTGTTATGTACTCTGATAGTATAGGACTAGCTAATATCTTTCAAGTGAGTATATCTGCGATTTGGTTACTTTTAATTCCTAATAATTTTATTAAAGATATATTAGCAGAAATAAATAATGAAGAAAAAAGTAAAAATATAAATGAAATACAGATTCAAGGAATAAAGAATGAATTCATGGATAGATTAGATGGGTTCAAAAATATATTAAACACAATATCGGATTCTTTAAATAATTTATCTGAAAATAATAATTTACTTATTAAAAATAAGAGTGTAGCATTGATAGAAAATCTGGCTGATAGAGTGTGTTCTAATTGTGAATTGAATAATAAATGTTGGGGAAGAGAGCTTCATACTACTTTTTCGTGTTTTGGTGAATTAATAGGTAGTTGTGAAAGTGGAAAAATTATAATTCCAAAAGATTTAGATAGAAAGTGTGTTAAGTTAAATACTTTATTAAAAGGAACCGAAAATTTACTTAATAATTATACTGTAAATGAAAATGTGAAAAATAGGCTAGTAGAAGGTAGAAAATTAATTGCTAATCAAATGAATAATATGTCTATAGCAATGGATGATATTATAAGAGATTTTGAAAAAGATGTTACTAATTGTATGGAAGTAGACAAGCTGTTAAGAAAAACATTCGTGAAAAATAATATAAAATATAATGATTTATATAGTTATACTGATAGATGTGGCCATTTAAAAATAAAGGTTAAAAGAGATAATTGTGAAGGATGTAGTTATTGTATAAAGAATGTATTACCGGTAATAAGTGATTTAATAAAGATACCATTATCGTTAACTGATGATGGATGTAGAATTAATCCTAATAATAATGAGTGTACATTTGTAATAGAAGAAACACCAAAATATAATATATTATCTTATGCAGCATTTACACCTAAGGATGGAGAAAAATACTCTGGTGATACTTTTAGCTTTGGAAAAAATAAAAATGGACTATATGTAACTATTCTTAGTGATGGTATGGGATCAGGACCTGAAGCTGGGGCAGAAAGCAACATAACAGTAAATCTAATAGAAAAATTTATGGAACAAGGCTTTGATGAGTCTACATCTATAAATACGATAAATTCTATAATGGGAATGAAGTTTAATGAAGATGAAAAATTTACAACATTAGATATGAATTCTATTGATTTATATACAGGTGATGTTTCTTTTATTAAGGTCGGAGGTGTAGTTAGCTTTATAAAGAGAGGTAAAGAGGTAGAGGTGATAGAAAGTTCTGAGTTACCTTTTGGAATTTTAGATAGTATTGAAATTAAGAAAATAAAGAGAAAGATAAAACATGGAGATATTATAGTTACAATAACTGATGGAATTTTAGATGTTGATAAAAATAATGCTGGAAATTATAAATGGGTTAAAGAGTATTTAGAAAAGAGTACTAATAATCCAGAATATTTATCAAGAGATATTTTGGAAAAAGCAAAGGAGTTAAGTAACGGAAAGATATTTGATGATATGACTGTAGTTGTTTCAAAGGCATACTCAATTTATTAGTAAGAATTAATAATGAATAATTATGGATGGAACTGCTTTGGCAGTTCCTGAATAAAACTTATAAAGTCAGCATTGCTGACTTTATTCATTGATTATTATTTTTTTATCTTAATTATTAATTGATAGAAATATTTACATTAAAATATTGTAAAGGTATTATATATATAATATTAAAAAAATATAATTATAGGAGAAAACAAGTGTTAGATAAAGTAAGAAAGTATATTATAGAAAATAGACTTATAGAAAATGGTGATAAGATTCTTGTAGCTTTATCAGGTGGACCGGATTCGGTATGTTTATTACATATATTAGCTAGGTTAAGAAGTGAATTTAATTTGAAATTAGGAGCAATACATATAAATCATTTATTAAGAGGTGAAGAAGCTCTTGAAGATGAGAATTATACAAAAGATTTATGCAGGGCTTTAGAAGTAGAAAATTATATAGAAAGAATAGATATAGCAACTATAGCAGCAAAAGAAGGTCAATCTATAGAACTAGCAGGGCGTGAAGAAAGATATAAAGCTTTTAATAAAATAAAAGAAAAGTTTTCTTATGATAAGATTGCAGTAGCACATAATTCAAATGATCAAGCAGAAACTATTTTAATGAGGCTTATGAGAGGAAGTGGATTAGACGGATTAACAGGGATTAAGGCAAAAAGAGAAGATGGAATAATAAGACCTATTCTTTGTTTAAATAGAAATGAAATTGAAAAGTATTGTGAAGATTATAAATTAAATCCAAGAATAGATAAAAGCAATTATGAGAAGATATATAATAGAAATAAAGTTAGATTAGATATTCTTCCTTATATGAAAGAGAATTTTAATGATGATATTATTGATACTTTAAATAGAATGGCTTTTTTATTACAAAAGGATAATGAATATTTAGAAGAAGTTGCAGAAATAGCCTATAACAAATATTGTGAAGAAAAAAATGATGCAATTATTGTAAGTAAAAAGCTTTTTGAAGAAGAAAAGGAAGCTATAATAACTCGGGTATTAAAGAGAGGTTTTAAAAAGATTTCAAATTCTCATAAGAACTTTGAAATGAAGCATATAGTAGATATTATAGAGTTATCAAAATTGGGAACTAATAAAGAGATACATTTAACAAATGGGATAATAGTTCAAAATGTTTATGGGGATATAATATTTAGACAGAGAAAAAGCAAAAATGAAAAGATTAAAGATAAAGAAATTTATATTAAAAAAGAAGAGTTAATAAACCAATTTGAGTTTGATAACTATAAAATTGATATGCAAATTATCAACAAAAAAAATAACATAGAATTTTCCAATAATGACTTAATAAAGTTTTTTGATTATGATAAGATAGAAGAAGGAATTATTGTAAGATACCGTAAAGATGGAGATAAAATGGTGCCTATAGGAATGAAGGGTACTAAAAAGCTAAAAGATATCTTTATAAATTTAAAGATTCCAAAGGAAAGTAGAGACATAATTCCTATAGTTTGTTTTGATGAAAAAATAGCTTGGGTTGTAGATGTCAAAGTTTCTGAACAATTTAAAGTAACTAGTAATACAAAACAAATATTAAAAATAACATTTAAGGAAAGGGTTTAAAAAAATGGTGAATGACGTTCAAGAAATACTATTAAGTGAGGAAAAAATAGCTTTAAAAATAAAGGAATTAGGAAAAGCTATAAGCGAGGAATACGCAGGGAAAGATTTATTAGTTATAGGGGTATTAAAAGGTTCAGTAATATTTGTTTCAGACCTAGTTAGAAATATTTCTATTCCATGTGAAATGGATTTTATGTCTGTATCAAGCTATGGAGAATCATCAGAAAGTTCTGGAGTAGTAAGAATTCTTAAGGATTTAGATAATAGTATAGAAGGTAAAGATGTAATAATAGCAGAGGATATAATAGATAGTGGAATTACTTTAGAATATTTAGTTGATTTCCTTAAAGGAAGAAATGCAAAATCTATAGAGATAGTTACATTATTAAGTAAACCAGCTAGAAGAAAGGTTGATATAGATGTAAAATATATTGGATTTGAGGTTCCAGATGAATTCTTAGTTGGATATGGATTAGACTATGCTAATAGATATAGAAATTTACCTTTTGTAGGAATTTTAAAAAGATCAGTTTACGAAAAATAATATTTAGGCAAATAGATTTTAAGTGAAGAAAGGGGGGCCTTGGATGAAGAAGTATTCAAGTGCAACTGTATGGATAATAGCCATATTTTTATTAATTCTATCAGCTACATTTTTACTAAATGGAGGCAATACAGCTGACAAAATAGTATTTAGTGATTTTCAACAAAAATGGATAAACAATGAGATTGAAAGTGTTACGATTCAAACAGATAAAATGACCATTACAGGAGAAACAAGGGATGGTAAGAATTTTACTGTTTATGCACCAGATACTATGATAGAGGCACTTAATGCTCAATATCCTAAAGATGACGTTAAGATGGAATACATACCACCATCAAATAATAGTTTTTGGGTAAGTATTATTCCGACAATTATGATTATGGTGTTATTTGGGATATTTATATTTATTTTCACCCAACAATCTCAAGGTGGTGGCGGTGGAAAAGGAGTTATGAATTTTGGAAAGAGTAGAGCTAAAATGATGACTCCTGATAGTAAGCGTGTAACATTTAATGATGTTGCAGGAGCTGACGAAGAAAAAGCCGAGTTAGAAGAAATAGTAGATTTCTTAAAACAACCATCAAGATACACAGAAATGGGAGCAAGAATACCGAAAGGAGTTCTTTTAGTAGGGCCACCTGGAACAGGTAAAACTTTATTAGCTAAGGCAATAGCTGGTGAAGCTGGAGTGCCATTCTTCAGTATATCTGGGTCAGATTTCGTTGAAATGTTTGTTGGGGTAGGTGCTTCAAGAGTTAGAGACCTATTTGAACAAGCAAAGAAAAGTGCACCATCATTAGTGTTTATCGATGAAATAGATGCTGTTGGTCGTCAAAGAGGAGCTGGATTAGGTGGAGGTCATGATGAAAGAGAACAAACACTTAATCAATTACTTGTTGAGATGGATGGATTTGGAGCTAATGAAGGAATAATCATGATAGCAGCTACAAATAGACCAGACATACTTGACCCGGCACTTTTAAGACCAGGTAGATTTGATAGACAAATAGTTGTTGGAAGACCTGATAGACAGGGTAGAGAAGCAGTTTTAAAGGTTCATACTCAAAAGAAACCTTTAGATGAAAATGTTAGTTTAGAAGTTTTAGCTAAGAGAACACCAGGATTTAGTGGTGCAGATTTAGAAAACTTAGCAAATGAAGCAGCACTTTTAGCTGTTAGAAAAGATAAGAAAAAAATTGGTATGGATGAGTTTGAAGAAGCTATAACAAGAGTTATAGCAGGTCCAGAAAAGAAGAGTAGAACTATAAGTGAGCATGATAGAAAGCTTACTGCTTATCATGAGGCAGGGCATGCTGTTGTAATGAAATTATTAAAACATTCAGATCCTGTACATGAGATAAGTATCATTCCAAGAGGTATGGCTGGTGGATACACTATGCACTTACCTACTGAGGATAGAGCTTATACATCAAAGGAAAAATTAAAAGATGAGATGGTAGGACTACTTGGAGGAAGAGTAGCAGAAAAATTAGTTCTTGGAGATATAAGTACAGGTGCTAAAAATGATATAGATAGAGCTTCATCTATTGCTAGATCTATGGTTATGGAATATGGAATGAGTGATGAAATAGGAACTATTTCATATGGAAGTGACAATAATGAAGTTTTCTTAGGAAGAGACTTAGGTAGAGGTAGAAACTTCAGTGAAGAAGTAGGTGCTAAGATAGATTTAGAGGTAAAGAAATTTATATCACAAGCATACGATACAGCTGAAACATTATTAAAGAATAATATTTCAAAGCTACATGCAGTTGCTGCTGAATTGTTAGATAAAGAAAAAATTGATGGCAAAGAATTTGAAGCAATATTTGATGCGAATTAATTGATATAGTTTTAGGTATAATAATAAAGGATACTGTTATTTAATTAAACAGTATCCTTTTTGCTTATTAAATCTAATAGAAATAATCGATAAATTATGTAAAGATTAAACTTAGTATATATTAGTAAAGTCAATAAAATAATAAAGTAAGAATATTAATGTTAAAAAAGGCATTTATGATTTATTTTACAAAATAAATACTAAATTACCAAATGACTTTAATAAAAAGAGTGAAAAAAATAATAAAGTATGCTACAATACGAATGAAAAGTTTAATATATAAATATATATTCGTATGGAGGTATGAGATGAGAAACGTTTATGATACACCACTTAACACAAGATATGCATCAAAAGAAATGAGTTATATATTTTCAGATGATATGAAATTTTCTACATGGAGAAAGCTTTGGGTAGCCTTAGCAGAGGGAGAAAAGGAACTTGGGTTAGATATAACTGAAGAGCAGTTAGAAGAATTAAGAGCGAATATAAATAATATAAATTATGATGAGGCAATAAAGAAAGAGAAGGAAGTAAGACATGACGTAATGAGCCATGTTTACGCTTACGGTCTTCAATGTCCTAATGCTAAAGGAATAATACATTTAGGAGCTACAAGCTGTTATGTAGGAGACAATACAGATATTATTATTTTAAGAGATGCTTTAGAGTTAATTAAAAATAAAATAGTTACAGTTTTAGATAGATTAAGTAAATTTGCTATGGAATATAAAGGAATGCCGACATTAGGCTTTACTCATTTCCAACCAGCGCAATTAACTACAGTAGGGAAAAGAGCAACTCTTTGGATGCAAGACCTAGTTATGGATATAGAAAATATTGAATTCCTTTTAAGTACTTTAAAATTAAGAGGAGTTAAGGGGACTACAGGTACTCAAGCTAGCTTTATGACTCTTTTTAACGGGGATGAAGAAAAGGTTAAAGCATTAGATAAAATTGTTGCAAAAAAGATGGGATTTGAAAAAAGTTATGGAGTTACAGGTCAAACATATCCAAGAAAGCTTGATTCAATAGTATTAAACACATTATCAGAGGTAGCACAAAGTGCTTATAAATTTAGTAATGATTTAAGATTACTTCAAAGCATGAAGGAAATGGAAGAACCTTTTGAAAAGAATCAAATAGGGTCATCTGCTATGGCATATAAGAGAAATCCTATGAGAAGTGAAAGAATAGGGGCACTTGCTAGATATGTTATAGTAGATTCATTAAATCCAGCAATAACAGCTGCAACTCAATGGTTTGAAAGAACATTAGACGACTCTGCAAATAAGAGAATAGCAGTTGCAGAAGCATTTTTAGCTTTAGATGGTGTATTAAATCTTTACATAAATATTTCAGAAAATATGGTTGTATATGATAAAGTAATAAGAGCTCATGTTGATAATGAACTTCCATTTATGGCTACTGAAAACATAATGATGGAAGCTGTAAAAAGAGGTGGAGACAGACAAGAACTTCACGAAAGAATTAGAATTCATTCAATGGAAGCAGCTAAGAGAGTTAAAGGCGAAGGACTTGATAATGACTTAATTAAGAGAATAATTGCTGATGATTCGTTTAAATTAACTGAAGAAGAAATTTTAAATATAATAGATCCGAAATTATTCACAGGAAGAGCTGAAAGTCAAGTTGTTGAATTTATTGATGAGTATGTAAATCCTATAATAGATAGATATAAAAATGCAGTTGATATAAAGAGTGAAATAACAGTATAATAAATGCTCCCTTAGGGGAGCTTTAATATTGATAGTAATTATGCATATGTTTACGAATTATATAAAAATAAAGCCCAAAAATATTCGTAATAAATATTGAAACTTTTAAACTACTTTGATACTATGGTACAGGGACATAAAATGTCTCTAAATACTTTATATAGAAAATTATGTCTTAAAAGGAGGCAGTTGAAATGTCGACATTTATTGTTTTAGGAGCTCAATGGGGAGATGAAGGTAAAGGGAAGATGACAGATTACTTAGCTGAAGAAGCAGAAGTAGTTGTTAGATTCCAAGGAGGAAATAATGCAGGTCATACTGTAGAAGTTGGTGAAAAACAATATAAACTTCACTTAATACCTTCAGGAATATTACACGATGAAAAGTTAAATGTAATAGGAAATGGTGTAGTTGTAGACCCAATAGCTCTTTTTTCTGAAATAGATTATTTAGAAAGAGAAGGCGTTAAAGTAACTCCAGAAAAATTAATAGTAAGTGATAGAGCACATGTTATAATGCCATACCATAAGACTCTTGATAAATTAAAAGAAAAAGCAAGAGGTAAAAATGACATAGGAACTACAGGAAAAGGGATAGGACCATGTTATACAGATAAATTTGAGAGATGTGGAATAAGAATATGTGACCTTATAGATAAGGAAGTATTTAAAGAAAAATTAGAGAATAACATAAAGCTTAAAAATGATTATATAACTAACATACTTGGAGGAGAACCTCTAAACTTTGATGAAATATACAATGAATATGTAGAGTATGCTGAAAGATTAAAACCTTTCGTTCAAGATACTTCAGTGAGAATATATGATGATATAAAGAAAGATAAAACTGTTCTATTTGAAGGAGCGCAAGGTATGCTTCTTGATATAGATTATGGAACTTATCCATTTGTAACATCATCAAATACAACTGCTGGAGGAGTTGCAAGTGGTGTTGGTATAGGACCAAATATGATTACAAATGCTGTTGGTATAGCTAAAGCATATACTACTAGAGTTGGTAAGGGACCATTCCCAACAGAATTAGAAAATGAAACTGGAGAATGGATAAGAGAAAAAGGTCATGAATATGGAGTAACTACAGGTAGATCTAGAAGATGTGGATGGTTAGACATTGTTATCTTAAAAACATCTGTAAGAGTAAGTGGATTAACTTCATTAGCTGTTACAAAGATTGATACTTTAGCTGGATTAGATAAAGTTATGATGTGTGTAGGATATAAGTTTAATGATAAAGTAATAGATTATTTCCCTGCTAGCTTAGAAGACTTAGCTAAATGTGAACCTATATATGAAGAATTTGAAGGTTGGGATGAATCAGTAGCGGATGCAAGAAGCTATGAAGAGTTACATCCAAACGCAAGAAAGTATTTAGAGAGAATTGAAGAATTAACTGATACAAGAATATCAATAGTTTCTGTTGGTCCAAGAAGAGATCAAACTATGAGAGTAAAACCATTATAATTTATAAAAATAAAGCTGTTGCGAATTATGCACAGCTTTATTTTTTTTATTCTTTATAAATTATACTTCAATTTAATTATGAACATATTTACCGAAGGTTAAATAATGAAAGGGTAGTAGTTTAGCAGGAGAAATTTATTCAGCTTAAAAACTTCTATATAATGTTTAATTTAAATGATAATTGTAATAAACACGAATATTAAATGGGAAATAAAATTAATTATGTGGAATATAATACGAATATTAATATTAAATTTATAAAAAATGTTGACTTATTTTTAAAATAGATGTTATTATTTAAATAACAAGGGATAATATGGAATTGATAAAAATTTAAATAAAATTTTAATATTATTGGAGGATAATTTATGGCTTGCAATAGAATTATATTCGTTGAAAAAAAAGAAGGGTTTGATGTTGAAGGTAAATTGCTTTTAGAAGATTTTAGAGATAATCTTTCTATTAAAACTTTAGATAATGTTAGAGTTTTAAATAAGTACATAATTGGAGAACTTGAAGAACATTATTACAAGATAGCTTTGAAGACTATTTTTGGTGAATTACCAGTAGATAATATTTATGAAGGAAGCTTAGAAATAAAAGAAGGTGATATTGCTTTTGGAGTAGAGTATCTACCAGGTCAATATGATCAAAGAGCTGATTCAGCTTCAGAATGTTTAATGCTTTTAACAAAAGAAAAAAGAGTGGAAGTTAAGTGGAGCAAAATTATAATTCTACAAGGTAATTTATCTATTGAAGATGTAGAAAAAATAAAAGCATATTTTATAAATCCAGTTGATTCAAGAGAAGCAGATATAAATTCATCAGAGCTAACAAATGAATATAAAGAGCCAAAAAATGTAGAAATTCTAAATGGTTTTATTAATAAGAATATAGATGAACTAAAAGAATTTCATAAAGAGATGGGATTAGCCATGAGTATAGGAGATTTAGAAATGATAAGAAAATATTTCTTATCAGAAGGTAGAAATCCTAGTATCACTGAAATAAAAGTTATCGATACTTATTGGTCAGACCACTGTAGACATACTACCTTTTTAACTTCAATAAAAGAAATAGAAATAGAAGATGGAAAATACAATGTTCCAGTAAAAAAATCATATGAAGCATACATGAAATCAAGAGATTTTGTTTATGGAGAAAATACGGATAGAGATATAAACTTAATGGATTTAGCTGTCATATGCATGAAGGAATTAAGAAAAAGAGGACTTACAGAAGATTTAGATATATCAGATGAAATAAATGCATGCTCAATAAATATAAAGGTTGAAACTAATAATGGAGAAGAAGAATATCTTCTAATGTTTAAGAATGAAACACACAACCATCCAACAGAAATAGAACCTTTTGGAGGAGCAGCAACTTGTCTTGGAGGGGCTATTAGAGACCCACTTTCAGGAAGAACTTACGTATATGGAGCTATGAGGGTTACAGGAGCAGCTGATCCGACAGCTAGTATAGAGGAAACTATAAAAGGTAAATTACCTCAAAGAACTATTACTCTTGGAGCTGCAAGTGGGTATAGTTCATATGGTAATCAAATAGGACTTGCAACAGGACAAGTTGATGAAGTTTATCATCCTAATTATGCTGCTAAGAGAATGGAAGTTGGAGCAGTTATTGCAGCAGCACCAAAGGAAAATGTAAGACGTGAAGAGCCGCAAAAAGGAGATGTTGTAGTTCTTTTAGGTGGAAAGACTGGTAGAGATGGTGTTGGTGGAGCTACAGGATCTTCAAAGGAACATACTGAAGATTCAATAAATGAATGTGGAGCAGAAGTTCAAAAAGGAAATCCTCCAACGGAAAGAAAAATTCAAAGACTTTTCAGAAATAAAGAAGTTACAAGAATGATAAAAAGATGCAATGATTTTGGAGCAGGTGGAGTTTCAGTTGCTATTGGAGAGTTATGCAGAGGTCTTGATATAGATTTAGATAAGGTTCCTAAAAAGTATGAAGGATTAGATGGAACTGAAATAGCTATATCGGAATCTCAAGAAAGAATGGCAGTAGTAATAGAAAAAGAAAATTTAGAAAAGTTTATAAGATTATCTAATGAGGAAAATTTAGAAGCCGTAGTTGTTGCGGAAGTTACAGATACAGAAAGATTAAGAATGTTCTGGAGAGGCAATGCAATAGTAGATATTAAGAGAAGTTTCTTAGATACAAATGGGGAAACTCAAGAAACAAACGTGAAGGTAACTGCACCAGATGAATATCCATTTGCAGTAGGAGATGTAAATGTAAAAGATAAATGGATAGAAACTCTTAATACTTTAAATGTATGTGATAAAAAGGGATTAATCGAAAGATTTGATTCGACTATTGGAAGTGGAACAGTTCTAATGCCGTTAGGAGGGAAATACTCAAGAACTCCAGCAGAAGGTATGGTATTTAAAATTCCTGTGCAAAATGGAGAAACTAATTCAGCTTCAATAATGACGTACGGATTTAATCCAGAGCTTGGAGTTTGGAGCCCATTTCATATGGCATACTATGCAGTTATAGAATCAATAACTAAGCTTTCTTGTATTGGCGGAGATTATAGAAAAGCAAGATTAACATTCCAAGAGTATTTTGAAAAGTTAGGAGATAAAAAGGAAAGATGGGGAAAACCATTTTCAGCATTATTAGGTGCATATAAAGCTCAAATGGATTTAGAGATACCTGCTATAGGAGGTAAGGATTCTATGTCTGGAAGCTTTGGAGAAATGGATGTACCACCAACGCTTGTATCTTTTGCTGTTGGAATGATAGATAGTTCAAAAGCTATATCACCAGAATTTAAAAAGGTTGGTTCAAAAGTAATATTAGTCAAATCGGAAAAAGATGAAGATGGAACGTTAAAAACTGAAATGTTTAAAAACAACTTAATTACTTTAAATAAGCTAATAGAAGAGAAAAAAATTCTAAGTGCATATTCACTTAAATTTGGTGGGGTATCAGAAGGTTTAAGTAAGATGGCTTTAGGAAATGGAATTGGGGTTAAGTTTAATTCGTTATCTAATGAAGAGTTGTTTGGATTTAATTATGGTAGCTTCATTTTAGAAATTAAAGAAAATATAGATGAAAAAGAACTTTCGACTATGAATTACAAAGTAATAGGTAAAACAATTAATGAAAATTCAATTATTTCTGAAGATATAGATTTAGAAATATCTTTAGATGAAATAAGCAGAGAGTATGAAAGAAAATTAAAAAATGTATTTAAAGCAAAAACAAAAGCTTCAGAAGAAAAAATAGAAGAGGTTTTATATAAAGAAGAAAATAAAGTTTCACCTTTAATAAAGGTTGCAAAACCAAGAGTTGTTATTCCGGTATTCCCAGGAACAAACTGTGAATATGACTGTAGAAGAGCATTCGAAAGAGAAGGTGGGGATGTTAAAGAAGTAGTTTTAAGAAACTACAATAAGGAATCACTTTTAGAATCTTTAGACATATTGAAGCAAGAAATTGATAAATCTCAAATAATAATGCTACCAGGTGGTTTCTCAGCAGGAGATGAACCTGATGGATCAGCTAAATTTATAGTTAATATCTTTAGAAATGAAAAGATAAAAGAATCTGTTATGGAATTATTAAAGAATAGAGATGGATTAATGTTAGGAATTTGTAACGGCTTCCAAGCATTAATAAAGTTAGGGCTTTTACCATACGGTGAAATATGTGACATAGAGGAAGAGATGGCGACATTAACTTTTAATAATATAAATAGACATATGTCATCGATGGTTAGAACTAAAATAGTATCTAAAAAATCACCATGGTTCAATGAAGTTAATTTAGGAGATATTCATTCAGTACCAATATCTCATGGAGAAGGAAGATTTGTTGCTCCAAAGGAACTATTAGAAACACTTATGAAAAATGGACAAATAGCAACTCAATATGTTGATTATGAAGGAAATATTTCAATGGATATGCCTTATAATCCAAATGGGTCAATGCTAGGAATAGAAGGAATAACAAGCCCTGATGGAAGAATATTAGGAAAGATGGCTCACTCCGAAAGAACAGGAAGCAATCTTTATAAGAATATGGAAGGCAATTTTGAGCAAGGGTTATTTAAATCAGGAATCAATTATTTTAAATAATTGATTCCTAAAGTAAGGAGAGTGTATTTCATGAAAGTAGCAATATTTTTTGGAAGTAAATCAGATACTGAAGTAATGAGAGGTGCAGCAACTGCATTAAAGGAATTTGGAGTAGAGTATAAAGCATTTATTCTTTCAGCTCATAGAGTACCTGAGAAGTTAGAAGAAACTTTAAGAGAAATCGAAAAAGAAGGATATGAAGTTATTATTGGAGGAGCTGGACTAGCAGCACATCTTCCAGGTGTAATAGCATCTCAAACTGTATTACCTGTAATAGGAGTTCCTGTTAAAGCGGCGTTAGATGGTATGGATGCTCTTTTATCAATAGTTCAAATGCCAAAATCTATTCCGGTTGCAACTGTAGGAATTAATAATAGTTACAATGCTGGTATGTTAGCAGTTCAAATGCTGTCATTAAAGTATCCAGATATTAAAGAGAAATTAATTGAATTTAGAATAAATATGAAGAAAAAATTTATAGAAGAAAATGGACAAGGAGTGGAATTGTAATGGTTAATAAGTATGAAAAATTATATGAAGGAAAAGCAAAACAAATTTTTAGAACTGACAATGAAGAACATGTAATAGTTCATTATAAAGATGATGCTACAGCTTTTAATGGGGAAAAGAAAGCTCAAATACAAAATAAAGGTGTTCTTAACAATCAAATTACATCAATGATTTTTGAAATGTTAAATAAGAATGGAATCAAGACTCATTTTATAGAAAAGTTAAATGATAGAGATCAACTTTGTAAAAGAGTAGAAATAGTGCCACTTGAAGTTATAGTAAGAAATGTTGCTGCTGGAAGCATGGCAAAGAGATTGGGATTAGAAGAAGGGTTTAAATTGAAGACTACTGTTTTTGAATTATCATACAAAGATGATAGTCTAGGTGACCCGTTAATAAATGATTATCATGCAGTCGGTATTGGAGCAACTACTTTTGAGGAATTAAATAACATTTACGAAATGACTGCTAAGATAAATGATTTATTAAAAGAATTCTTTAAAAAGCAAAATATAGATTTAATAGATTTTAAAATTGAGTTTGGTAGATTGCCAAATGGTGAAGTTGTTTTAGCTGATGAAATATCACCAGACACGTGTAGATTCTGGGATTCAACAACTGGAGAAAAGTTAGATAAAGATAGATTTAGAAGAGATATGGGTAATGTTGAAGAAGCATACGTAGAAATTTTAAAGAGAATACAAGGGTAAAATAAAGAATTTAAGGGAGATTTAAAAATGATAAATTCATCAATTGATATTATGGATCCTGCAAATGGTAAATTTAAAGACGAATGTGGTGTTTTTGGGATATATGTAAATAAACCAGTTGATGTTGCATCAGTAACTTATTATGGTCTTTATGCACTTCAACATAGAGGACAAGAAAGTGCAGGAATAGCAGTTGCTAATGGAGAAGAAGTAAAAATTCATAAGGGACTTGGTTTGATTACAGAAGCTTTTAATAGTGATAATTTAGATTATCTTAAATCTTTAAATGGGAATATAAGCGTAGGTCATGTTAGATATTCTACAGCTGGAGCTAAAACAGTTGAAAATGCTCAACCGCTTTTAGCAAATACAAAGTTAGGGCCTATAGCTATGGCTCATAATGGAAATTTAGTAAATGCTGATGTTATACGTGAGTTATTAGAGGATGGTGGACATGTTTTTCATACATCAGTTGATTCAGAAGTTTTAGCATCACTTATAGCTAGAGGTTCTAAAAGAGGCATAGAAAGAGCTGTTGTTAATGCAATTTCTGCAGTAAGAGGTTCTTTTGCGATGGTTATTATGACAAAGGATAAACTAATAGGAATAAGAGATCCGCACGGAATAAGACCTCTATGTCTTGGAAAGATTGATGAAGGATATATTCTTTCTTCTGAAAGTTGTGCTTTAGATTCGGTAGGGGCAGAGTTGGTTCGTGATATAGAGCCAGGAGAAATAGTAGTAATCGATAGTGATGGAGTTAAATCTATTAAGTATTCAGAAGGAACTACATGTCAGACTTGTGCTTTTGAATATATATACTTTGCAAGACCAGATTCAGTTATAGATGAATTAGATGTTTATAATACAAGAGTTAAACAAGGAGAAGTTCTTTATCAAGAACACAAAATAGATGCTGATTTAGTAGTAGCAGTGCCTGACTCAGGAATACCAGCAGCTGTTGGATATTCTAAGGCTTCAGGAATTCCTTATGAGATGGGATTTGTTAAAAATAGATATGTGGGGAGAACGTTTATATCACCATCTCAAGAACTAAGGGAAAGAGCAGTTGCAGTAAAGTTAAATCCTCTTAAAGTTAATGTAAAAGGAAAAAGAGTTATTCTTATAGATGATTCCATAGTAAGAGGTACTACATCAAAGCATTTAATAGATTCTTTAAGAAGGGCAGGAGCAACAGAGGTACATTTTCTTGTAGCTTCACCAATAGTTAAATTTCCTTGTTATTTTGGAATAGATACTCCTTATAGAAGTGAACTTATAGGAGCTAATAAATCAGTAGAAGAAATAAGAGAAACAATAGGTTGTGATTCTTTAGGATACTTAAGTTTAGAGGGAATGTATGAAGGGTTTTACGGAAGAAGAAACTTCTGTGTAGGATGTTTTAATGGAGTTTATCCAGTTTCAGCACCGATGGAAAAATTAAATGAGAATCTTGAGGAGGAAGAAGTGTTATGCTAACTTACAAGGAATCAGGGGTTAATATAGAAGAAGGATATAAGTCTGTAAAGCTTATTCAAAACTATGCAAAAGAAACTATGAGTAAGTATGTTTTAAATGGGTTAGGTTCTTTTGGAGGGATGATTGAAATACCAGAAGGGTACAGAAGACCAGTGTTAGTTTCAGGAACTGATGGAGTAGGAACTAAATTAGATATAGCTTGTAAAAAGAGAAAGTATGACACTGTAGGTATAGATTGTGTCGCTATGTGCGTGAACGATATTTTATGTCATGGAGCAAAACCTTTATATTTCTTAGATTATATAGCATGTGGAAAGCTTGAAGCAGAGGTAGCAGCAGATTTAGTAAAAGGTGTTTCAGAAGGGTGTCTTCAATCTGATTGTGCATTAATCGGTGGAGAAACTGCCGAAATGCCAGGTTTTTATAAAGAAGGGGATTATGATATTGCAGGCTTTGCAGTAGGTGTAGTTGAAAAAGAGCAAATAATAAGTGGGCAAGACATTAAAGAGGGGGACAAGCTTATAGGAATAGCCTCTTCTGGAATTCATTCAAATGGATATTCTCTTGTAAGAAAAGTGTTTACTGATTTAGATAGAGAATTTAATGGTAGACCAATATATGAAACACTTTTAGAACCAACTAAGATATATGTTAAACCGGTTTTAAGTATATTAGATAAATTTAAAGTAAAAGGAATGGCGCATATAACAGGTGGCGGATTTATTGAAAATGTTCCAAGAATGTTTAATGGAAGAGAAAATCTAACTGCGGTTATAGAAAAGGAAAGTTACAAACTTCCTGAGATATTTTTAGAGATGGAAAGATTAGGTGTTAATAGAGAGCATATGTATAACACTTTTAATATGGGAATAGGATTTATCTTATGTGTAGATGAAAAAGATGTTAACGAGATTTTAAGTGAGCTTAAGGAATGTGGAGAAGAGGCTTATGAAATTGGCTATATAACATCTGGAGGTGAGGGTATTTGTTTAAAATAGCAGTACTTGCTTCTGGTGGAGGTTCAAACCTTCAATCAATAATAGATAAAATTAATGATGGATACATAAATGCTTCAATAGATGTTGTTATTGGAAGTAAAGATGGAATATATGCTTTAGAGAGAGCAAAAAAGCATAATATAAAAACTTGTGTTATTAGTAAGAAAGAATTTGGGTGTGAAACATCTAATAGGATTTTAGAAGTAGTAAAAGATGTTGATTTAATAGTATTAGCTGGATATCTATCAATATTAGAAGGTGAAATATTAAAGGTATTTAAAAATAGAATAATCAATATTCATCCTTCTCTTATCCCAGCCTTTTGCGGAGATAAAATGTATGGCGAGTACGTACATAAAGCTGCTATTGAAAAAGGTGTTAAATATTCAGGATGTACAGTTCATTTTGTAAATGAAGAGGTTGATGGAGGTGCGATAATCTTACAGGATATAGTAAGTGTAACACCTGATGATACCTATGAAACTCTTCAAAAAAAGATTTTAGTAAAAGAGCATTTAAATCTTCCTAAAGCAATTAAGCTTATAAGTGAAGGGAAAATTGAGATAGTAAACAATAAGGTTATTATAAAAGAAGAGGTGTAGTATGAAAAAAAGAGCTTTAATAAGTGTTTTCAATAAAGATGGAGTTTTAGATCTAGCAAGATTTTTAGAAAGTATAGATGTAGAAATTATTTCTACAGGTGGAACATTTAAATACTTAAAAGATAATGGGATAAATGTTGTTGAGGTAAATGAAGTAACAAATTTTCCAGAGATGCTAGACGGAAGAGTTAAGACATTACACCCAATTATACATGCAGGTATATTAGCTATAAGAGATAAAGAAGAGCATATGAATACCTTAAAAGAAAGAGGAATAAACACAATTGATTATGTTGTAGTTAACTTATATCCTTTCTTTGAAAAAGTACGTGAAGATTTAAGCTTCGAGGAAAAGGTTGAATTTATAGATATTGGTGGCCCAACAATGCTTAGATCAGCAGCTAAGAATTTTAGAGATGTTGTTGTTTTAAGTGATAAAGAGGACTATGAGAGAGTTATAGATGAAATAAAGAAAAATGGAGAGGTTTCATTTAAATTAAGAAAGATTTTAGCAGGTAAGGTATTTAACTTAACTAATGCTTATGATGCAGCTATATCTAACTTCTTATTAGAAGGTGAAGAAGAATATCCTGAATATCTTTCTATTTCGTATAAAAAGAAACAAAGCTTAAGATATGGTGAAAATCCACATCAAAGTGCTGCTTATTATTCATCAAATGAGTTTGACGGAGCTATGAATAGCTTTGAAATATTAAATGGAAAAGAGTTATCCTACAATAATATAAAAGACTTAGATATTGCATGGAAAGTATGTAATGAATTTGAGGAAACAGCTTGTTGTGCATTAAAACATAATACACCTTGTGGAGTTGCAATAGGAGAATCTTCATTTGAAGTTTATAAGAAAGCTCATGATGCAGATCCAATATCTATATTTGGTGGAATTGTTGCAGTAAATAGAGAGATAGATGAAGAGACTGCTAAAGAAATGAGCAAAATATTCTTAGAAGTTGTTGCAGCCCCATCATTTACTGAAGGAGCTTTAGAAGTTTTAAAAGCTAAGAAGAATTTAAGAGTGATAAAATGTAATCAAAAGCCAAGTGCTAAAAAATTTATGGTAACTGTAGATGGTGGAATATTAGTTCAAGAAGAAGATTTAAAATTACAAAATGAATTAAAAGTTGTTACAGAAAAGAAGCCAACTGAAAATGAATTAAGAGATATGGAATTTGGAATGAAGGTTGTTAAATATGTAAAATCTAATGCTATTGTTGCTATTAAAGATGGAGTAGCAATAGGAATTGGTGGAGGACAAGTTAATAGAATTTGGGCAACTACTGAAGCGTTAGAAAGAGGAAAAGGAGCAACTGTATTAGCATCAGATGCATTCTTTCCATTTAGAGATTGTGTAGATGAAGCTGTAAAATATGGTATAAAGGCAATTATTCAACCAGGTGGCTCTATTAGAGATGAAGAATCGATAACTGCATGTAATGAACATGGAATATCAATGGTGTTTACAGGAATTAGACATTTTAAACACTAATTTTATAAAGCTATATGAAACTAATCTTTCATATAGCTTTAATTACAGGGGGATTTTTTAATGAAGATTTTATTAGTTGGTTCTGGCGGTAGAGAAAGTGCTATTGCTTTTAAGATAATTCAAAATGAAAAGGTATCTGAGATATATGTAGCGCCAGGAAATGGTGGAACAGCTTTATATGAGAAATGTGAAAATATAAATATAACTGATATAGATGAACTTTTATCTTTTGCAAAAGAGAATAATATAGATTTGACTATTGTTGGGCCTGAAGAACCTTTAACTAAAGGGATAGTAGATAAGTTTAGAAGCGAAGGCTTAAGAATATTTGGACCTGATAAAAAAGGAGCTGAACTTGAAGGAAGTAAAAGTTTTTCAAAAGACTTCATGAAAAAGTATGGAGTTAGCACAGCTGAGTATGAAGTATTTTATGATGCTGAAAAAGCAAAAGCATACTTAGAAACTTGTAGCTATCCAATAGTTATAAAGGCTGATGGATTAGCTGCTGGAAAAGGTGTAGTTATTTGTGAAGAACTAAATACAGCTTTAGATACTATAGATTTATTTATGGTTCAAGATATGTTTAAAGGAGCAGGTAAGAAGGTGGTTATAGAAGAGTTTTTAGTAGGTATAGAAGCTTCTATATTATCAATAACAGATGGAAAAACGATAATACCATTTTTATCTGCAAAAGATCATAAACAAATATTTGATGGAAATAAGGGACCTAATACAGGTGGAATGGGAGTAGTTTGCCCAAATCCTTACGTAACAGATGGAGTATTAAAAGATTTCTACGAAAACATAATGGATAAAACCTTAATGGGTATTAGAGAAGAAGGAATGGATTTTAAAGGAATAATATTCTTTGGAATAATGATAACTGAAAAAGGCGTTAAACTTTTAGAATATAACGTTAGAATGGGAGACCCTGAAACTCAGTCAGTTCTTACTTTAATGAAGACAGACCTTTTAGATTTAATTGAAAAAGCGTTAGATGAAAAATTAGAAGATTCAGAAGTTGAGTGGGAAGAAGGATATTGTGTTAATGTAGTGCTTTCTTCAAAAGGTTATCCTGATAAAGCTTGCACAGGCTATGAAATAGAAATTGATAATACAGAGTTAAGTAATGTATTTGTAGCTGGAGCAAAATTAGAAGAGGGTAAGTTAATAACTAATGGTGGAAGAGTTTTATCTGTTGTTGGAAAGGGAAGAACTTTAGAAGAGGCAAGAGAGGCTGCTTATAAAATTAGAAAAAAAGTTAATTTTGAAGGAGCTTATTGTAGAAGTGATATTGGAATTGCAAAATAATTATATTTTAAATACTATGTTAAATTTGTATGTTTAGGTGATATAATGAAAAAAATAATAATAAATGCCTAGTTAGGGGGTAATAAAAATGAAAAGTGATATAGATATAGCACAAGAAGCTAAGATGGAGCCAATAATAAAGATTGCAGAATCTATAGGTTTAAATGAAGATGAGATAGATCTTTATGGCAAATATAAATGTAAATTATCTTTAGATATTTTAAACAAAGAAGGAAAAGACGGAAAGTTAGTTTTAGTAACAGCAATAAATCCAACTCCAGCAGGAGAAGGTAAATCAACAGTTACAGTTGGGCTAGGTCAGGCTTTATGTAAATTAGGTAAAAATTCTATAATTGCATTAAGAGAACCTTCTTTAGGACCTGTATTTGGAATAAAAGGTGGAGCAGCTGGAGGTGGATATTCTCAAGTAGTTCCAATGGAAGATATTAATTTACACTTTACAGGTGATATGCATGCTATTACAAGCGCAAACAATTTATTATGCGCAGCTATAGATAATCATATTCATCAAGGAAACTTATTAAGAATAGATACAAGAAAGATTCTATTCAAAAGAGTTATGGATATGAATGATAGAGCATTAAGAAATATAGTAGTTGGAATGGGTGGACCGATTAATGGTTTCTTGAGAGAAGATGGATTCATGATAACTGTTGCATCAGAAATTATGGCGATTCTTTGCTTAGCAACTGACCTAAAAGATTTAAAAGAAAGAATGGGAAATATATTAATTGCATATGATTTAGACAATAATCCTGTCTATGCAAAACAATTAGAAGTTCAAGGTGCTATGGCATTATTAATGAAAGATGCTATAAAGCCTAATTTAGTTCAAACTTTAGAAAATACTCCTGCAATAATACATGGAGGACCTTTTGCTAATATTGCCCATGGATGTAATTCTATAATTGCAACAAAGATGGCATTAAAGCTTTCTGATATAGTGGTAACAGAAGCAGGTTTTGGAGCAGATTTAGGTGCTGAGAAGTTCTTCGATATTAAGTGTAGATATGGTGAATTAGCACCAAGTTGTGTAGTTTTAGTGGCTACAATAAGAGCTCTTAAGCATCACGGTGGATGTAAGAAAGATGAATTAAATATTCCAAATGTAGAAGTATTAAAAAATGGATTATCTAATTTACAAAAACAAATTGAAAATATTCAAAAATATAATGTTCCGGTAGTAGTAGCTATAAATAGATTCTTGACAGATAGTAAAGAAGAGGAAGAAGCTATAAAGGAATTCTGCGAAGAGCTAGGGGTTAAAGTTGCACTTTCAGAGGTCTGGGAAAAAGGTGGAGAAGGTGGAATAGAACTAGCTAATGCAGTTATTCAATCTTTAGATGAAAAATCAGAATTCTCTCCTATATATAATAAAGAAGAATCTATAGAATCAAAAATATTAACTATAGCTAAAGAAATTTATGGAGCAACTGGTGTTAACTATACTAATGCTGCTAAAAAGCAAATAGCTAATTTAGAAAGAATAGGTTTGGATAAACTACCAATATGTATGGCGAAAACTCAATATTCATTATCAGATGATCCAACGCTTCTAGGAAGACCAGAAAACTTTACTATAACTGTTAAGGAAATAAGAGTTTCAAATGGAGCTGGATTTATAGTTGCTTTAACTGGAGATATAATGACAATGCCAGGATTACCAAAGGTTCCAGCGGCTAATAAAATGGATATACAAGAAAATGGAAAAATTGTTGGATTGTTCTAAAGTGACAACGTCTAAATACTTGACAAAAGTTATGTAATTGTTAAAATTAAAGTATTGATTAAATTATTAGGATATAAAGATTAAAGGCAGCTTAAAGGCTGCTTTTAATTATATTAAGGTGGTGCTTGTATGATATTGTTAGTAGATGTGGGAAATACAAACATAGTTATTGGAATATATAATGAAAACGAATATATAGCTAGTTGGAGAATTTCTACAGACACAAAAAAAACTTCTGATGAATATAGTATTCAACTTATGCAGTTATTTGTTCAAAATGATTTAGATCCTAAAAAAGTAAAAGGTATAATCATATCATCAGTTGTACCTAATATAATGCATTCTTTGGAGAATATGGTTAGAAAAAGTTTTGATATAGAACCTATAATTGTTGGACCGGGAATCAAAACTGGAATTAACATAAAGTATGATAATCCTAAGGAAGTAGGAGCAGATAGAATTGTAAATGCTGTAGCGGCAAATGAACTTTATAATAGAGATTCAATAATAATAGATTTTGGTACAGCGACAACTTATTGTGCCCTAACTAAGGAAGGTAATTACTTAGGTGGATGTATATCTCCAGGAATAAAGATAGCTTCAGATGCTTTGTTTGAAAGAGCAGCTAAATTACCAAGAATAGAGCTAGAGGTACCTAAAAATATTATATGTAAAAACACAATAACAAGTATGCAAGCTGGAATTCTTTATGGATATATAGGACAGGTTGAATATATTGTTAAAAATACTAAAGAAGAGATGAAAAGATTAGGGTTAGAAGAACCTTTTGTAATAGCTACTGGAGGTTTGGCAAATACAATTGCTAGACATACAGATGTTATAGATGAAGTTAAAGGTGATTTAACATTAGAGGGGTTAAGAATAATATACGAAAAGAATAAGGAGTAACAAAAGATGAAAATAGGAAACCTTACTTTTAATAATAATGTTTTCTTAGCACCAATGGCAGGAGTTACTGATATTTCCTTTAGAGGATTATGCAAAGAAATGGGATGTGGATTAGTTTATACTGAAATGGTTAGTGCAAAAGCATTATATTATGGAAGTGATAACACTAAAGCATTATTAAGAATAGCGGATGAAGAAAAACCAGTAGCAGCTCAGATTTTTGGAAATGATCCTAAAATAATGGCGGAAGTGGTTGAAAAATATTTTAATCCAAGAGAAGATATTTGTATCTTAGATATAAATATGGGATGTCCTGCGCCCAAAATAACAAAAAATGATGAAGGATCTGCTTTGATGAAAAATCCTAAATTAGCAGCAGAAATAGTAAGTAGTATAAAGAAGGTCTCGAACAAGCCTGTAACTGTAAAGTTTAGAAAAGGCTATGATGAAGAAAATATTAATGCTGTAGAATTTGGTAAGGCTTTAGAGGAAGCAGGTGCTGATGCAATAGCAATTCATGGAAGAACAAAAAAACAAATGTATGAAGGTAAAGCAGATTGGGATATAATAGCTAAGGTGAAGAATTCTGTTTCAATTCCTGTAATAGGAAATGGAGATGTATTTACACCTGAAGATGCATTGAATATGAAAAAAATTACCAATTGTGATGCTATTATGATTGCAAGAGGTAGTATGGGAAATCCATGGATATTTAAGCAGATAGAAGATGTTCTAAATGGTAAAGATGCTTCTATTGTAACTGATGTAGAAAGAATAAATATGTGTATAAGACATTATGAGTTAGCTTTAAAATATGATGGAGAACATAAAGCTGTAAGAGAAATGAGAAAACATGCATCGTGGTATCTTAAAGGATTACCAAATAGTAGTGAGTTAAGAAACACTATTAATTCAATGGATAAGAGTTCTAATGTTATAGAAATATTAAATGAGTATAAAAATGTTTTGAGATAATATAATACTATAGTGTAATTTATATGAAAATACAGAATATTATTAAAGAAAGTACTGCCTTTTATGGTTTGTAATTTTATTGACATATTAAAAGTGCTGCTTTATAATATTTAAAATGATTTCAAGATTATTAACCTATAAATAGGGATTTAATAAAGTAAGATTCGAAGGGGAGAAAGATATGAGTCAAACAAAAAAGTTTATAATGACTTATGAAGGAGTTAAAAAGCTAGAAGAAGAGTTAGAATATCTAAAAACAGTTAAAAGAAAAGAAATAACTGAAAAGATCAAGGTAGCTTTAGGGTATGGGGACTTAAGTGAAAACTCAGAATATGATGAAGCAAAGAACGACCAAGCATTTACAGAAGGAAGAATTCTTCAATTAGAAAATATGTTAAAAAATGCACAAGTTGTAGATGAAAGTGAAATCCCAAGCGATACAGTTTCAGTAGGATCAGTAGTTAAGCTTATGGATTATGACTTTGATGAGGAAGTTGAATACACAATAGTAGGATCAGCAGAAGCAGATCCAATGAACTTTAAAATCTCAAATGAATCACCAGTAGGAGAAGCATTACTAGGTAAAAAAGTTGGGGATGTTGTAGAAGTTACTGTTCCAGAAGGAGTAAGTAAGTTCGAAGTTCTAGGAATTAGAAGAGCTTAATTGGAGGTATAATTAATGTCAACTGAAGAAATGAATATACAAGAGCTAGAATCTCAGTTCAGTGAGCAAGAAGCTTTAAGAAGAGAAAAGTTAGCAAAGTTACAAGCTGAAGGAAAGGATCCTTTTGATGTATACAAAGTAAATAGAACTCACTCTTCAAAAGAAGTAAAAGATAACTTTGATACTTTAGAAGGTAAAGAGGTAACAGTAGCAGGAAGAATTATGTCAAAGAGAGGACAAGGAAAAGTTGTTTTCTCAGATATCCATGACAGAGACGGAAAAATTCAATTATTCATAAAGATTGATGAAGTTGGAGAAGAAGCTTTAAAGCAATATAAGACAAATGACATAGGTGACTGGGTTGCTTGTACTGGGGAAGTTTTTAAAACTAAAACAGGTGAAGTATCAGTTAAGGCTAAAGAAATAGAGTTAATTTGTAAATCTTTAAAACCACTTCCTGAAAAATGGCACGGTTTAAAAGATCCAGATTTAAGATATAGACAAAGAGAAGTAGATATAATAACTAATCCAGAAGTTAAAGAAACTATAATTAAGAGAACTCAAATTATTAAAGGGATAAGAGAATTCTTAGATAATAGAGGATTCTTAGAAGTTGAAACACCAATATTAGGTGCTATAGCTGGTGGAGCTGCTGCAAGACCATTTATAACTCATCATAATACATTAGATATAGATATGTATTTAAGAATAGCAACAGAATTATACTTAAAGAGATTAATTGTTGCTGGTCTTGAAAAAGTATATGATATGGGTAAAAACTTCAGAAATGAAGGTATGTCAGTAAGACATAACCCAGAATTCACTATGATAGAGCTATATGAAGCTTATGCTGATTATAACGATATGATGGAAATAACTGAAAATATGATTGAATATGTTTGTAAAAAGGTAAATGGAACAACTAAGGTTACTTACCAAGGTACTGAAATTGACTTTAAAGCACCATGGAGAAGAATAACTATGGTTGATGCTGTTAAGGAATATGCTGGAATAGACTTCAATGAAATTAAAACAAATGAAGAAGCTCAAGCTATTGCTAAAGAAAAGCATTTAGAATTCCCAAAACCATTAAATACTGTAACTAAAGGTGAAGTATTAAATATGTTATATGAAGAATTCTGTGAACAGCATATGATCCAACCAACATTCATTATAGATTATCCAGTAGAAATTTCACCTCTTACAAAGAAAAAGAGAGGAAATGAAATGTTCACTGAAAGATTTGAAGGATTCGTGTTTGGTAGAGAATTATGTAATGCATATTCTGAATTAAATGATCCTATAGTTCAAAGAGAAAGATTTGCTCAACAAGCTAAAGAAAGAGAACTTGGGGATGATGAAGCTTACATGATCGATGAAGAATTCATGAGCGCATTAGAAACAGGTATGCCACCAACAGGTGGTCTTGGAATAGGAATAGATAGATTAGTAATGTTCTTAACTGATTCAGCGTCAATAAGAGATGTTATACTATTCCCAACAATGAAACCATTAAACTAGTTAAAAACCGCCGAAAGGCGGTTTTGCTTTGTTAAGAATTAAAATTTAATAATTAATATTGAAATAATAGTAGAGTTTTAAGTGAGATAAATAGCTAAAAAATAAATAAAATAAAAATTTATAAAAAAATAAACAAAAAGGGTTGCATTTTATATAAAAGTTGATATAATAGATTATGCAATGACGTTCCGCGATAGCTCAATGGTGGAGCACTCGGCTGTTAACCGATAGGTTGGAGGTTCGAGCCCTCTTCGCGGAGCCATTTTAAAACTTCATTGCAAAAGTTTAAAGGAAACTCACTCAACAGAGTTGAGGAGTACAAGATTCTAACTAAATCGGAGATTTAGAGAATCATAGCATTCCGCGATAGCTCAATGGTGGAGCACTCGGCTGTTAACCGATAGGCTGGAGGTTCGAGTCCTCTTCGCGGAGCCATTTTAAACTTAATAAAAAGAAGGTAACTTACTCAACTAGCGTTGATAAGTACAAGGTTATTAACTAAATCGAAGATTTGGATAACCATAGCATTCCGCGATAGCTCAATGGTGGAGCACTCGGCTGTTAACCGATAGGCTGGAGGTTCGAGTCCTCTTCGCGGAGCCATTTTTATTTTAGAAGAGTTTTGTAAGAACAGATTAGTCTGATTTTACAAAACTTTTTTTCTTTATTCAAAATAATTTTTAAAACATAATAATTTATGTAATGACGTATAATGCTAATTTGCTTGACATATACATGTGTTTTGGTAAAATTAATATATAATTTAATAAACGCTGTGAAAAAGAGGAGTAGTTTTAATATTTCTTTAAGAGAGATGATGGTTGGTGTAAATCATTAGGAATGTAAAATGAATGGAGCTTTGGAGTGTATTATTTTAAAGATGGGCTTAAGCCAAGAAGGGTGGAACCGCGGAATAGTTATTTCGTCCCTTTGTGGTTTTAGGGCTTTTTTTATTATAAAAAATTATTTAATGATTAATAATGAATAATTAACTGGTCAAAAAATTAATCTTTACTATTCAATATTAATTATTAACTATCAATTAAATTTAGGAGGAATCATATATGGCAGTAGAAAAAACTATGGAAAAGATAGTTGCTTTATGTAAGAGTAGAGGATTTGTATTCCCTGGATCAGAAATATACGGTGGATTAGCGAATTCATGGGATTACGGCCCATTAGGAGTAGAATTTAAAAATAATGTTAAAAAAGCTTGGTGGAAGAAGTTCGTACAAGAAAGCCCATATAATGTTGGTGTTGATTGTGCAATATTAATGAATCCAGAAGTTTGGGTTGCATCAGGACACGTTGGCGGATTCTCAGATCCACTTATGGACTGTAAAGAATGTAAATCAAGATTTAGAGCTGATAAATTAGTTGAAGATCATATGACAGAAAGTGGAGTAGAAGTTGCTTCAGCTGATGGATGGACTAATGAAGAATTAATGGAATATATAACTAAGAACAACATAGTTTGTCCTAAGTGTGGAAAAATGAACTACACTGATATAAGAAAGTTCAACTTAATGTTCAAGACATTCCAAGGGATAACAGAAGATTCAGCTAGCACTGTATACTTAAGACCAGAAACTGCTCAAGGTATATTTGTTAACTTTAAATCAGTTCAAAGAACATCAAGAAAGAAAGTTCCATTTGGTATAGCTCAAATAGGTAAATCTTTCAGAAATGAAATAACTCCAGGTAACTTCACTTTCAGAACAAGAGAATTCGAACAAATGGAATTAGAATTCTTCTGCAAACCAGGAACAGATTTAGAATGGTTTGGATACTGGAAAGATTACTGCTGGAACTTCTTATTAAACTTAGGTGTAAAAGCTGAATGTTTAAGAATGAGAGATCATGGTGAAGAAGAATTATCATTCTACTCAAATGCAACATCTGATATAGAATATTTATTCCCATTTGGTTGGGGAGAACTTTGGGGAATAGCTGATAGAACAGACTATGACTTAAAGAAGCATGCTGAACATTCAGGAACAGATATGACTTATTTAGACCCAACAACTAATGAAAAATATGTTCCATACTGTATAGAACCATCATTAGGAGCAGATAGAGTTGCATTAGCATTCTTAGTAGATGCATATGATGAAGAAGAATTAGAAGGTGGAGATGTTAGAACTGTAATGCACTTACATCCTGCATTAGCTCCATATAAAGCTGCTGTACTTCCATTATCTAAGAAGTTATCAGAAAAAGCTGATGAAGTTTATGCTATGCTTTCTAAAAACTTCAATATTGAATATGATGAAACTGGAAGTATAGGTAAGAGATATAGAAGACAAGATGAAATAGGTACTCCATTCTGTATAACAATTGACTTCGAAACAGAAAATGATGGATGTGTAACTATAAGACATAGAGATTCTATGACACAAGAAAGAGTTAAAATTGAAGAATTAAATGACTTTATAGCTAAGAGCTTAGAGTTTTAATGTAATTAGGGCTGTTTGATAAACAAACAGCCCTTTATTTATATATCTGTATCGAAATTTAGGATTAATAGAATATAATAAGTTATGATGTTATAATAATTTTATATATGGGATAAAATTCAAATATGTAGAGATTTGTATAGGATTATTTTTGCTCTGGAGGATATTATGAAAAGAGATTTTAAAGAATTTAAGGAATTTATTAAAAATAAAAAAGTTGCAGTAGTTGGAATAGGGGTTAGTAATATTCCTTTAATAAACTTTTTATTAAAACTAGGGGCTGAAGTTACAGCTTTTGATAAGAAAACTAAAGAAGATTTAGGTGGGGTTTATGATGACTTTATATCTAAAGGTGTAAAGATGGAGCTAGGAGAACATTATCTTGATAATCTTACTGGATTTGAAGTTGTTTTTAAGACTCCTTCTATGAGAATAGATTGTGATGCCTTAGTTAAAGTTAAAAATGAAGGCGCTTATGTAACGTCTGAGATGGAAGAGTTCGTTAGATACTGTAAAGGTAAAGTATATGCAATTACAGGTTCTGATGGGAAGACTACAACTACAAGTATAGTAGCGAAGCTCTTAGAAGCTGAAGGATATAAAACTTGGGTGGGTGGTAATATAGGTACACCTCTATTTGCTAATATTGAAGAAATTGAAGACGAGCATAGGGTTGTCTTAGAGTTATCTAGTTTCCAACTTATGACTATGAACTTACCAGTAGATGTTGCCATAGTAACAAATCTTACACCTAATCATTTAGACATGCATAAAGGAATGCAAGAATATATAGATTCTAAGAAGAATATTTTCTTATATCAAAATGAATCAGATATATTAGTAGT
The DNA here is from genome assembly GCF_021044725.1 of Clostridium sp. NSJ-145. Classification (NCBI taxonomy): domain Bacteria; kingdom Bacillati; phylum Bacillota; class Clostridia; order Eubacteriales; family Clostridiaceae; genus Clostridium; species Clostridium sp. NSJ-145. The sequence goes on along the minus strand of NZ_JAJNOS010000013.1, from coordinate 1,283 downwards.
AAATAGAGAAGATGAGATAACTTATGAATTTGAGAAAGAAGCTAAAGGTCATATTAGAGAGTTCAGTTCTAAGAGAGTATTAGAGCATGGAGCTTATTATAAAGAAGGTGCTTTATATCTAGAAGATAAGAAGGTATGTGAAAAAGAAAATATTATTATTAAAGGTATGCATAATGTAGAAAATTATTTAGCTGCATTTGCTGCGACTAAAGATGATGTAAAAATTGAAACTATGAAAAATGTAGCTGAGACATTTGGTGGGGTTGAACATAGATGTGAATTTGTAAGAGAGATTGATGGTGTTAAGTATTATAATGATTCAATAGCATCAACCCCTACTAGAACTGTAGCTGGATTACGTGCTTTTGATAAAAAAGTGATTTTAATTGCTGGAGGGTATGATAAGCATATTCCTTTTGAACCATTAGCTGAAGATGGATATCCATATATTAAAGAAGTAGTAATTTTAGGAGCTACTAAATATAAAATAAAAGAAGCTTTTGAAAAACTTAAATTAGAAAAAGGTATAGATGTTCCAACTGTAATGGTTGAATCTTTAGAGGAAGCTGTAGAAGTTTCAAGAAAGATAGCTACTGAAGGGGATATAGTAACTTTATCTCCTGCATGTGCATCCTTTGATATGTTCCCTAATTTTGCAGTAAGAGGAAATAAGTTTAAGGAAATAGTCAACGCTACGAATTAATAGGAAAATGAGTTAAATTTGATAATAGAAAGTGAGCTAGAGTATTTTTATATAATCTAGCTCATTTTTATGAATGAAATCTAAGTAAATATATTAGTTAATATGAAAAATAAACTTCCACATATCCTGGTGTATCAATATATGAATAAATAAGAAAAAAAGAGAAAAAAAGAGTAATATAAAAATAATTAAAATAGATAAAATGCAAACATTGCAAGAAAATGAAGAAAGATGGTAACATAGTAAAAGTCGTCGGCAGTAATTATTAAATAACTGAAGATGATGAGTTGAAAACATTGATTAAAAGTTAAAAAAACTTTTTAAAAAATATGTTGACAACAAAAAAGATAAATGTTATCATAAAAAAGCAGTCGGGAATGATTGCTAAATGATCTTTGAAAATTGAACAGAATATAAATTAAGAACCAGCAATTCTTTTGAGAGTTTTTAAAATATTAAAGACTCAAAGTAATTTGAGCAACAGATTAAACTTTTTATTGAGAGTTTGATCCTGGCTCAGGACGAACGCTGGCGGCATGCCTAACACATGCAAGTCGAGCGAGTTGATCCCTTCGGGGTG
>NZ_JAJNOS010000012.1:0-130799 GCF_021044725.1 Clostridium sp. NSJ-145 | reverse complement strand
ATATCCTTATATTCTTGATCATATCTTCTGCCCTTTCCCATAATGGACACATCCTTTCTTAACTAAATATTATTTTACTTAGTTCGATTTAATGTGTCCACTACTTTATACTAACACCAAGATACTTAAATCATGATCTAAATCCCAACCTATTACTTCATATTTTTCATCTAGAAAAATAATTGAACTATTATATTTTAATTCATAATTATTTATAGAATCTTCATCCTCTCCAAGCAACTTAACTACATCTTCCTTAGAAGAACCAAGTGTAATATATGTCCCCTCTTCTAAAATAATCTCTGGATCTATTTTAAAAAGTTCATTAATTTTTACGTTATAATTTTTATTAGATTTATTTAAACTACTTTCTGCTATAACAAAAAATATAATTAATACAGCTACCATTAATATTACGAAAGTCTCTTTCGAATCTTTAAATATATCTTTTATAGAATCATTATTTTTCTTATTTATTTGATAATCCGATTTTTTATTATCATTATTTACATCATTCTCATAGCCTGAAGTTTTTTCTTTATAATTCTGTGAGCAATGCTTGCTTTTTGTTTTTTGCTCATTTTCAAAATTATCTATTTTATCTTCTTTATCATAATTATTATCTATATTTATACTATAATAAATGTTATATAATTTATCATATTTTTCTCTTTTGTCATTATCTTTAAGCACATCATATGCTTCACTTACTTGTTTAAATTTTTTCTCATAAAATGTTGTGTTTTCCTTGTTGAGATCTGGATGATATTTCTTTGCTAATATTCTATATGCATTTTTAACTTCTTGTTCTGATGCATTGATTGGTATCCCTAAAATATCATAATAATCCTTAAATTCCATATCCCTACCCCCTTTTACCTATTTTTTAATCCTACTTCCTATGTTATCTTCTAAACATTAATCATATTTCCACTAAATAATTCATTCATACTTACATTAATTCTAAATAAATATTCTTATGTACTTTATTATTATCGATCAAATAATTATTTTAACTAAAATTATACGATTTAAAAATTTATCTCTTTATTTTATTTAAAATAATTTACACTCAATGTAATTATACCATTATTTATATATTTTTACATTTAATTTTATATTTTTTTGAATTTATTATAATTTTCTATAATAATAATTCTTAATTTTAACTTATTAACTAAATATTATAATTAAATGCATACAAAGAAGGAGTTTATAATATTAACCCCCTACTTGGTTTTATAAAATTACTGACATATAATTTTTTTCAGGCTCTTCACGCATATGTAAATATGTACTCACATCTTTAAAAGTGTAAGAAATGATATTTAGAAAATGTCAGCCTACTCTAAATAAATCACTTATATTTTTTGTTTAAAATATGATATTCTCTCCACTTATATTTATTATAAATATCCAATTAACTTTATTCTAAGAACTCCTTAGTTAATTAATTATCTATATATTATACTAAGATTTATTTTAATATATAATTTATCAACTCATTTCTCCTGCCATAAAATATATAAACTCCATCTAGAAACACATTAAAAAAGAGAAACTTGTTTGTTCCTTAACAACATTCAAGTTTCTCTTTTTTATACTTTATTTTATTCTTTAACGTAAACATTTTTTAGAGCTTTTCGTCCTGAATTATGTCCTAGTTTAACTGAAGTTTCATTCCAGGCCTTAATTTCATCTCCGTATTTATCTAAATTTTCACGAAAATCATTTTTTGCATAAGTTTTTCTTATCGCATGCACGGCTGTCTTACTATTTCTATATCTATCTATTTTATTTTTTATAAGCATTCTTTGTATAGTTGCATTTACTGTATCTTCTCTAACTTTACACACCCTTTCATCATCTAAAACTTTAGCTTTAATATATTCGCACAATTCCTTCTGATCTACATTCTCGATTTTTATATCCCTGGATCGTTTCCCCTTGGATTCATGTATATGAATTATTTCTTTATCTAACTTAATATCTCTTCCTTTCATTTTACAAACTTCACTTACTCTTAAACCAAACATTATTGCAAGTTTTATTCCTAATACAGCCTTACTACTACTCTTATTACATTCATCTAATAATACTTTTATATCTTCATCTGTCATATCTATCTCTCTAATCTCAATACACTTACCCTTTGGAATAATGACATTACTAGTATAATTTATATATATTTTCAGTTCTTGTTTAACCATCTTTTCTAATTTTCTGATACAGTAATTATAATTTTTCAAAGTATTTTTAGTACAATAATTTGCTTTTTCAATAAAAAATCCTTGTATATGTTCTTTATTTATATTCTTAATATATTTTATATCAGGATAAAATTCTTCTATATAATCACAAAGTAATGTTGTAACTTTTATTATGTTACGTCGATCTTCATAGCTAAATATTTTCACTTTTTTACATCCACTTCTTTTATAGCTATGCTTATCAGCTCCTAATGCCATACATCTTTCTATAGCCTTATAAAATTGGTAAAATAATTTTTCTTTTTTCATATATCATTTCACCCCTTAACTCTAAGTGTTATCCCAATTAATATTAGCAAATAAATCATTTAACCTAGCCATACAGTCCAAATAAAATTCCATTCTTTCACTACTGTATTCATTGCTACCTTCTTCATAATTAATAACACTTTCTAATACGCACACTAAGTTGATTACTACTACATCATAATCACAATCATCCTCTTCTAAGATCCACTTCCAAATTTTATTTCTAGTATACGTAGATAGATCTTCTATAATCTCATCACAAATTATTTTTTCTTTATCATTCATTTCTATCACCTCTTCGAGGCTTCCGTACCCATTTTAAAATTCCTTTTGTATATTATACAATTATAATTTTATTTTAATTACTCTACTTATCAGAAATTAACATTATACTTTTAAATTTACTTTTTTCTAATTTTTCTACTAAATTCTTATTAAATACGTTGCCATTTAAAAATTACTATATATAGTTTAATTATCTATTTTTTCAATAAACTCATCAGCTCTAATCTTTAGCTCATTATACCCTTCACAAATTCTATTTAATTCTTCAATATTTTTAGAACAAGTATCTCTAAGTAGCTTTGTTGCATATTTACTACTTAATTCTTTATCTTTATTTATTTCTTTAAAACTAATATTTTTATATTCATTTTCTTGAATAATGCTTTCATCTCTAGTAACATTTTTGTTACTAGTTTCATATTTAATAGCACTTTCTGTAATTATAAGCATATGTTTAAGTACTAAAAATCTGTTACACTCACTAGAATCTCCTTTAATCTTTTTAATTACATTTTTATTTTCTAACCTTTCAATGACTTTTATAGCATTACCTCTATTAGTTGTATTCGTATACTTTAGAAAATCACTTATACTAACTTCAGAATAGCCTTCTGTTAAATCAAATTTATATATTATAATCATTAAGTAACTTCTCTCAACTGCATTTAACGTTCCATCATTTATAAAAGATTCTCCTATAGCTACTCCATTAGTTAATATTACTGCTTTTTCACTGCTTGTTACTTCTAGTCCTTTCTCTACATCTTCAACTTCTATTCCACTTTTTAATTCTAGCTCTTTACCGATATCTACATTAGTATTTATTTCATCATTCCTACATACAGCTTCTTTTCTTTTTATAACAAAAACTATTTGTCTAAAAAAATTAATTAACTTTTTGAACACTATCTACACCTCTTATTTTAAAATCATACATCTTTACCTCCCTTTAATAAACAAAAAAAGCCAGAGTAAAAAAACCCTAGCTTCCTGCTACTAATATACTTCAATTCCTTTGAAGTACTTCACAACTTATCGTTGTGAATAAGTAATATTTTCTCTTATAAATCTGTCAATCTCAGCTTTTGGAATCTTTTTTGCCCCCAGATCCACATATCCAAGCTTTCCTTGCTTGATTAAATCATAAACTTTATTTTTGTTTACATATAGCATTTCTGCCACCTCTTTAACTGAAAATAACAGCTTTTCCATATACATCACTCCGCATATGGCATTCCATTGCAATTTTATAGCTTCAAATAGGAAATCTTCCCTACTCTCTCCTTGCTATCCTAATTATAGATTATCATTATTTTTACATATTTTCAATATTTTTCTACATAAAATTTTTTAAAAATAAATAATTATTTATTTTTATCTATTTGTATCTATTTTTATCTATTTGTATCTATTCAATCTTTTATTCATTTATTTATATTAAAATATATTATTTTATACTCATGTTTCACAACCGTATTTTACCATATTGAAATACAAAAAAAACTATCTAGAATAATAATTAAGAGCTCTTAATATCATTTGTGAGGTGAAAATATGAAGGGTCATATTAGGCCAAGAAAAAATTCAAAAGGCGAAGATAGATTTCAATATGCTTTCTCAGCGAAAAATTTAGATGGAACACGTAAGCAATTAACTAAATCCGGGTTTTTATCTTACGAAGAAGCAGAAGCTGCATTAAATATTGCTATTAAGAAAAGTGGTAATAATTCTAATAGAAGTGAAGATTTAAAATTTAAAGATATTGCTTCAGATTATATTGAAGAATATATAAAAAATCATAGATCACACAGTACTTATACAACTTTTGTGTATAAATACAATAAATATATTTATCCAGTGATAGGTGAAATGAACATTTCAGATATAACAACAGTTACTATAAACTCATTATTAGCAGATAGTAAAAACTTTGACCCTGATAAACCTTTGTCGTCTAAATCTGTAAAAGGAATTTACTCTCTTATTAATTCAATATTTAATAGAGCTATTAAATGTAACTTAATAGCTTATAATCCTTGTAAAAATGCAGATAAAATAAAGATTGAAAATTCCCTTCCAAGAATATTTAAAACTGAAGATATTGCATTACTATTTTCAGCTTTAAATCTTTCATTTTATGTTGACTTTTTAATGTATGTAATGATAAACATACTCTTACACACAGGTTTACGTCGTGGTGAGCTATTAGGATTAACATGGAGTAATATTAATTTTGTTGATAAAACTATTTCTGTTAATCATCAGCTTACTTATAACAAAGGTAAGGTAGTATTTTCTAGTAAATTAAAATCTAGTTCCAGCTATAGAGTTATTCCAATTAGTGATGAAATTGTAAACATTCTTATGCGTTTACGTGCTATTTGCAATAAAAATAGACAAGCTTTAGGAAATAAATATATGAAAAATAAATTTAACGGTAAAAACTATGATTTTGTTTTTGTTCACGAAAATGGTGAAGTTGTTCATCCATTATGGCCATGGAAACAGTTAAAGAATCTTTTATTTACCATTGGTCTTAATCCTGAACTTACTTTACATGACTTTAGACATACATTTGCATCAAATTATATAAAGAATAGTAATGGTGATATATGCAATCTTACTTATCTTTTAGGGCATTCAAAAATCTCCTTTACATTAGATAAATACTGTCATTACATATCTGAACATAGAAGAGACAGTGTATTAGCTTCTAGTTACATTATGTCAAGTTTAATAGCAGCTGCTACAGAATCCATTAAAGAAATCGCTATGTCAATAACCATAGATACTAGCCATAAGAAAAAAATAAGAATATAGACTCTGATATATCTTTCACACTCTCTAAAATATACTTCTCCTTTGTAATAAATTATATAACTTTCTATAATAAGAGCACTACTAAAAATATTTAATCTTATTATGTGCTCTTTTATTCAAAATGGCTAAATAATGATTACAAAAGATAGTTTTAATACATACAACTATCTTTTGTAATTATACTTACCATAACACTCCTATTTATAGATATTATTCTTATCTATATAATTTTAAAAGTAGACGTAACTACAATATCTATTACAAAGGAGGATCCATATTTGCAAGGACACGTAAGAAACTTAGGAACAAGTAAAGCTCCAAAATGGCAATATCTTTTTTATATTTACAAAGATGGTAAACGTAAATGTATTACTAAGTCAGGCTTTCAAAAAAAATCTGAAGCAAACAAAGCATTAAGATTAGCAATAAAACAATATGAGGATAATAGTTATGTAGATAATACTCGTATCACCTTTAGAGAAATTGCTGAAGAATACATAGAATATTATATTAAAGAAAATAGAAAAGCAAATACTTATGCTAAGTATAAATCTCAATATAATAACTACTTAGACCCTTTAATCGGTGATATGAAAATTGCTAATATCAATGCTAGAACTATTAACTCTATAATTAGTAAAGCCAAGAAAATGAATCCAAATAAACCTTTAAGTAATACATCATTACAAACACTATTTACATTAATGAGTTCAATATTTAATAGAGCTATTAAACATGAGTTATTAGTTAAAAATCCTTGTATTAATGCTGATAGGCCTAGAAGAGACAGTATTGATTATGAAATACTTTCTATGGAAGAAATAAATGTTTTGCTTAATCAACTGAATATATCAAATCACTTGGATTTTATGTTTGCTTCTGCAATATTAATAACGATAGAAACAGGTCTTAGGCGTGGGGAATTAGCAGGCTTAACATGGAATAATATCAATTTAGATAATAATTCATTAACTGTAAAAAATACTATTCTATATATAGATGGACATACTGTAGTTCAAGAAAGTCCTAAGAGTGAACATTCATTTAGAACAATTTACTTTTCGAATGAATTAAAAGATATTTTTATCAAAATAAAAGAAAAAAACTTTAATAATAAGATTCTATGTAATACTACTTATAAAGAATGTAATTTTAACAATAAAAATTATGATTTTATATTTAGGCATATAGATGGTACACATATACATCCTATGTGGTTTTATAACAGACTTCAAAAAGAGTTAAAAAAATCAAATATTACTAAGAAGTTAAGATGGCATGATCTTCGCCATACATCAACTTCACTTTATCTTATGAATGGTGCTGACATTACTACCATATCTCAACGTATCGGACATTATAGTCCAGAATTCACATTAAAAACTTACAGCCACGTCAATTTATCACATCAAAAAAATGTCGTAGATTCCTTTAGTAGCAACCTTCCTAAGATACTTTTGTAACTTAATTGTTGCACAAACTGTTGCACAAAAAGAAAAACACCAGGCTTAAACCTAGTGTTCATCACAGTTGCGAGATAGTCCGTAAGCGGAGTTCTGTATTAAGCAATCATCTATCTAGGCTTACTGTTACCAGTAAGCTCAAGCGACACACCACGTAGCGGGACGGGCCACCCATATGCTACATCTCGGTCTTGCTCCAGGTGGGGTTTACATAGCCATGATGTCACCACCATGCTGGTGAGCTCTTACCTCGCCTTTCCATCCTTACCAGTCACCTAAGTGAACTCAGACTAAAAGTCTTCTGGCGGTATATCTCTGTTGCACTATCCTTCAAGTCACCTTGACTGGCCGTTAACCAGCACCATCGCCCTATGGAGCTCCGACTTTCCTCTCCTAGCTTCTAGAGCTAGCAGCGATTGCATGTACCACTCGCAAGAAATATAATATCACACATATTCAATTATGACAAATAGTTTTTTTAAACAAAATATAAAATTATGAACAACATGATTAGAATTATCCAACTATAGATACCTATTCCTGAAAATAATAGTGTTATTCCAATAAGCACAAATATACATATCCTTGCCGCTGGATTCGGACATTTAGGCTGCTTTGGCTTAGCTGATGGTGTCTTAATAGCACATATTATATCATTAACAGTTTCCCTTAATACTTTTCCCCAATCAGTTTTCTTAGACATAATACCAACCTTACTAATTACTATAGTTTATAATATGTCCTTACCTATTTGTCTTATTACTATAATTTTAAATTTTACGTAATTAATATAATTTATAAAAATGTATACGGATCTTCTTCAACTTTTGATAAAATAAATTCTATGTCAGTAAATTTATCAATAATGTTTTTCATCACATTAAAGAATACAATTTGTTCTGAAGCAAAATGCCCAGCATCAATTATATTTATCCCCATTTCTTTATAGTCTGAAGCAAAGTGATATGTTGTATCTCCTGTTATAATACAATCTGCTCCTTTGCTAACAGCTTTACCTATAAAATCTTGCCCACTTCCGTTTATAATAGCAATCTTATTTACTTCTTCTTTACCTTTAACCACTCTTAGATTATTAATATTTAGTGCTTTTTTAACATTATCTACAATTTCATCTAATGTAGTAGGCTTATCTAAAGTTACTATTCTTCCAAGACCTGCTTTCTCATCTCTTTTATTAACCTCTAAAATCTCTGATGAGTCATAGCCTAATAATTTGGGTATACTATCATTTAAACCACTTTTAGCTGAATCTAAATTAGTATGACTTGAATATAAACTAATATCATTTTTTATAAGCTCTATTATCTTTCTACCTTGAATGGTATCAGTTGTTATATTATTTGGACGTCTAAATATAAGTGGATGATGAGTTATAATTAAATCTACATTATTTTCTTTAGCTTCCTCTACTACTTTTAATGTACAATCTAAAGCTAATAAAACCTTTTTAACTTCTTTCTCTCTATCCCCTACCATAAGACCTACATTATCAAAATCTTCTTTTAAAAAAGTAGGAGCTAAAGTTTCCATAACCTCTATAATTTCTTTCACCTTTTTCATATTATCACCTATAAATAATTTTTCATTCTATTTAGTATCTCTATTTTTTCACTAACTTCTGATTTTCTCTTTAGTGCTGATTCGCTATCATCTTTTATAAAGCCTAAAATCTTATTGTATTCTTCTATTTTATAATCAACATAATCTTTCATTAATGGATGTTTCTGTCTTAATAAAATTGGACTTATTTCATAGTATATGCTATCTAATTCTGTTGCATGACCTTCAGCTTTTTTTACCATAAATAGTTCATAGTAAATACCTTCATCAAAGCATAAATCCTCTTTAATTATTTCAAAATCATTTTTATAAAGATATTCTCTTAAAACTTCTGGATTTTGCGCTGGAATAAGTACTAAGTAATTACATGAAGCTGCTTTATTTAAATCTTTCTCTATTATATCTCTTATAAGATTACCGCCCATACCAGCAATTACAACTTCTTCTACTTCATTAACTTCTAATGGTTCAAAACCATTTCCTAATCTAAAATCTATTTTATCGTCTATTCCTTCTAAAATTGCATTTAGTTTTCCTTTAGCTAATGGATCTTTATTTATATCACAAGCTATAGCTTTCTCACATATCCCATTTCTTAAAGCAAGTAATGGTACATATCCATGGTCTGTTCCTATATCTGCTAATGTCGTTACCTTTTCTAGATTTGATACTATAAATTCTATTCTTTTGCTCTTATCCATTATTATTACCTCTGCGCTCTATTTTTTGTAAATATTAGCTTTTAAGCCTTAACTTAGTAAGAAGTTAAAACATTAGTGACTATCTAATATTTTAACTTCTTTAAATATAAATTATGTTATTTTTTAATTTTTATTTCTTATAAATTTAACCAATAAAATAGCACCGACTTTAGGTGCTATTTTACTAGTCTAAATAATCCTTAAGCTTTTTGCTTCTTGAAGGATGTCTAAGTTTTCTTAAAGCTTTAGCTTCAATTTGTCTTATTCTTTCTCTAGTAACATTGAACTCTTTACCAACTTCTTCAAGAGTTCTTGCTCTACCATCATCTAATCCAAATCTAAGTCTTAATACCTTTTCTTCTCTTGGTGTTAATGTATCTAGAACATTTATTAATTGTTCTTTTAACATTGTAAATGCTGCAGCTTCTGCCGGTGCTGGAGCATCATCATCTGGTATAAAGTCACCTAAATGTGAATCTTCTTCTTCACCTATTGGAGTTTCTAATGAAACAGGCTCTTGAGCTATCTTTTGTATTTCTCTTACCTTATCTACTGGTAAATCCATAACCTTTGATATTTCTTCTGGGTAAGGATCTCTTCCAAGCTCTTGAAGTAATTGTCTTTGTACTCTTATAAGCTTATTTATTGTTTCAACCATATGAACAGGAATTCTTATTGTTCTAGCTTGGTCTGCTATAGCTCTTGTAATTGCTTGCCTAATCCACCAAGTAGCATATGTTGAAAACTTAAAGCCTTTACGGAAATCAAATTTTTCTACTGCCTTAATAAGTCCAAGGTTTCCTTCTTGAATTAAATCTAAGAAAAGCATACCTCTTCCTACATATCTTTTAGCAATACTTACAACTAGTCTAAGGTTTGCCTCTGCTAATTTCTTTTTAGCATATTGGTCACCTTCTTCTATTCTTTTTGCTAGCTCCATTTCTTCTTCTGATGAAAGAAGTGGAACCTTACCAATCTCCTTTAAGTACATTCTTACAGGGTCATCAATAGCAATACCTTCAGGTATAGTAAGATCTAAATCTTCTTCTACTACTTCTACCTCTGCTGCTTGACCCTGAACTTCTATTCCCATAGATTCAAGAACCTCATAAATTTTTTCAATTTGTTCAGGTTCTAAATCAATATGGTCTATTTCATCCAAAATCTCTTTATATGTTAATACTCCTGCTTTTTTTCCTTTATCAAGTAGATTCTTTACTATAGACATCCTTCCATTTCTATCTTGGATATCTTTCTTCTTATTTGAAGCTGCTTTAGTCTTCTCTTCCACTACTTAATTACCTCCTTCCAGTACATTAGCCTAATTCAATTTTCCTCTTTTAAGTGTTTTACTAATTTTAGCCAACTCTATAGCTAAAGATATAGATTCTTCAATCTTTCCTTGATTTTCAAGGATTTTTTGTTGTTTCTTCAACTCTTCTATCCTTTGTTTCAATTTATAATTAGTAATTTCATTGATATAATCTTCTATTAATCTTTTTGTATCTTCCACATAAAACAGATTAATATCTTTAATTTTAATAAACTCTTTTATACTTTCAGCATTATTAAGTTGAGATTCAACAAAAGATATAACATTATCTTTATTTTCCCCTTTTGCTCTTTTAATAATAGTGAAAATTAATTTATGTTCTGGCAATACTAGGTCATTTTCATCTAATTTTTCTTCTATAAAGTCTAAATAATCATTATTTTCTAGAATAAGTTTTAATAAGGCTCTTTCAGCCTTTAAAAATGCAGGCTCTATATATAATTTTGTTCCATTTTCTCCCTTATTATTCACATTATTTCCATCATTATTGTCATTAATCCTTTTACTTAACATATCATATAAAATTTGCTCTTTAATTCCTGTATTTTCTGAAGCTTTCTTTATATAAACATCTTTTTCTAAAGGATCTAAGTCTGATAAAATATTCATAACTTTTTTAGCATATAGAATACTCGATTGACTATTTTTAAAATCTATTCCTTCTTCAGCCTTTTTTAGTCTATAGTCTATTAACGGTTCTGCAGAATTTATTAGTTTTAAAAATGCCTCTTTACCATTACTTCTCACAAATTCATCAGGATCTTTTCCTTGAGGTATTGATAATACTCTCACATCAAATCCAGCTGTTCTTAAAATTTCAAGCCCACGCATTGTTGCCATTTGACCTGCCATATCTGCGTCATAAGATATAACTACCTTATCAGCATATCTCTTGAGAAGCCTTGCCTGATTAATAGTAAGCGCCGTACCTAAAGATGCTACCACATTAGTTATACCATATTGGTGTAAAGTAATTAAATCCATATACCCTTCAACAATGATAAAATATCTCTCTTTCATATTATGCTTTAAAGCAAAGTTTAAGCCATATAAATTAGTCCCTTTTTGAAAAACCAATGTTTCAGGTGAATTTAAATACTTAGGCTTTGAATCATCTAATACTCTTCCACCAAATCCTATAACTTTTCCTCTATAATCAAACACTGGGAACATAACTCTATTTCTGAATCTATCATACTTTCTATTTTTTTCAGGATTTACAGAAAGCAACCCAGCTTCAATCATTAATTGTTCAGATATGTTTTTTCGTTTTAAATGATTCATAAGACTATTCCAGCTATTGTTTGCATATCCCAATCCAAAACTTCTAATAGTCTCTAATTTTATGCCCCTATTTAAGAAATATTCCTTTGCAGTATCATTACTCATCAAATTTGAAAAAAAGAATTTTCCCGCTTCTAAATTTACCCTATACAATAACTCTTTTTTTTGTAAGCTTTTATCTTTCTTTTCATTTTGAAGTTCTAATGTTATATTTGCTCTACTAGCTAAATATTTAACTGCATCTAAGAATGACATATTTCTATTTTTCATAACAAAACTTATCACATTCCCAGCTTCTCCACATCCAAAGCATTTATATATCTGCTTATCTTGAGAGACAGAAAATGAAGGTGACTTTTCATTATGAAATGGACATAGTCCCATAAAGTTTCTTCCAGACCTTTTAAGTCTTACAGTTTCCGAAATCACCTCTACAATATCATTCTCATTTTTAATTCTTTCTAGAATCTCTTCTGAAATCTGCAAGGAGACTCCCTCCTTACTTAATAAATTTTATTAATTACTTTGTATAAAATTCGACATTTTAAATCAAAATCCTTCTTTTCAATTTAAAAATTTAATATTAAATATATATTATTAATATTTTGTCGTCATTTTTATTATAATTCTATTTAAATTTTAAAAATCCTTTTTATTTTACAAATTTTATTCTGCCCAAAAATCATAAATTATACAACATTTTTAAAAGATAACAAACTTTGGTACAAATAATTCATTGAAAATACCTATACAGTAATCATCACTCATTCCTGCAATATAATCTGCTACTGCTCTTTTTAAGCCCTCTTCACTAGCAATTTTTCTATATAACTCCGGTAACTTTTCCTCATGCTTACAATAATATTCTAACAATTGATGCAAAATAAATTTTGCTTTATCTCTTTCTCCTTTAAGAACATCTCCTAAATATATATTAGCAAACATAAACCTTCTAAGTTCTACCATAGCTTCTTTAACTTCATTACTTTGGCCTACTTCATAAATATTATTTTCTAAATTTTTTATAGTTTCTTTTATCATATCCGATACTAAAACTTCTATTCTCTCAGAATGTGTTTTTCCTAAAACTTTTATTACATCTTTAGGCAAGTCCCCTTCATTTAATAGTTTTGCTCTTATCGAGTCATCTATATCATGGTTTAAATAAGCAATCTTATCACTATATTGAACGATTCTTCCTTCTAAAGTTTTAGCTTTATTTACACCCTCACTTAAACCACTATGATTTAATATTCCATCTATAACCTCATGTGTTAAATTAAGTCCACGTCCATCTCTCTCTAACTTTTTTACTACTCTTACGCTTTGCTCGTTATGTCTAAATCCACCTTCTAAAAATTCATCTAAAACTTCCTCTCCATTATGTGCGAAGGCAACATGCCCTAAATCATGCCCTAATGCTATAGCCTCGATTAAATTTTCATTAAGTCCTATACCAACACCAATAGTTCTTCCAATTTGAGCTACTTCAAGAGTATGAGTTAATCTTGTTCTATAATGATCACCAAATGTTTTAATATAAACCTGTGTTTTATGTTTTAATCTTCTAAATGATTTTGAATGTATAATTCTATCTCTATCTACCATAAAACAAGTTCTTATTGGATCTTTTTCTTCAAAAACTTCTCTTCCCAAACTTTCCGTGCTCAATATCGCTTGTTTAGCCAATGTCAAGTTTTCAAACTTTTCTATTTTCTCTCTTACATTCATTTAACTCACCTCAAGTATACTTATTCTATATTTTTCTCAAAAATCCTTTCTTTACTCTCTACATTTAAATAATATATGAAATCTACTATCACCTTATGTATATTTGCTAAATAAAACTAATATTATATATTAGTAAACAAAGATAAGGAGATATTTATATGGCTTCTGAGAAACTTTTATTTAATAATGATGGCTTGTCTTTAACTAATATAAAAAAATATATATTACCTCTTTTCTCATTAGAAAATGCTACTGTATCTATGATAAAGTTTAAAGATACTGATAAACAAAGAGCAGTTTTTAAGGTAGAAACCCAAAGTAATTCCTATTGTTTAAAAAAAGTGTATTATAACGAAGAAAATTTACTTTTTGTTTATTCTGCCATGGAGTGGTTATATAGAAATAATTTAAACGTCCCTAGGTTAATTCCTTCAAAAAATAATTCTAGGTTTGTACTCTTTAACAGCATGATTTTTATATTAACACCTTGGATTGACGGTGATAAATGTGACTTTGATAATCCTACTCACATAAATCTTTCTTGTCAGACACTTGGTAAAATACATAAAGTCTCAAAGAACTTTTTTCCTATAGAAGGGAGTACAGAAAGAAAAGGGCTTGAAGATTTCCACTTATCTACAAGCAAACACTTTAATCAACTTTTAGAGAATGCTAATTATGCAAGTACTATAAAGGATAGATTCTCTAATATTTATTTAGATAATCTTGATTATAACCTAGATTTAGCCAAACTGTCTTTGGAAATTTCATCCACAATAGACTCTTCAGAATTATCTACATCACTATGCCACGGTGACTATGTAAATAAAAATATAATTATAGATAATCAAAATAAGGTTTTTATCATAGATTTTGATAAGTGCAAATACGACTATAGTGCCTATGATTTATCTTATTTTTTAAGACGATTGCTAAAAAGACCTACAACTAATTGGGAAACAAAGATAACTATTGACGTTTTAGATAGTTATCTAAAAGAAAATTATCTTACACCTTCAGATTTTAAATATATATTAGCGTATTTAGCATTCCCTCAAAAATACTGGAAGATATCAAGAGACTATTATAAGAATATAAAGAAATGTAATAAAAAATCATTTGTTACACTTTTAGAGAAAGGCCTTGACAGAACTTCAAATCAACTAGAATATGTGAAAAATATGATTGTAGTTTTAGAAAAATATTATAACGTTAAATTTTAAAAAGGAAGTGTTTCCACTTCCTTTTTTTATATTTTAACTATCTTGGATTTTTAACTTGAGCTTGTGCTGCAGCAAGTCTAGCAACTGGCACTCTGAATGGTGAACAAGATACGTAGTTTAATCCTACATTGTGGCAGAATTCTATTGAAGATGGATCTCCACCGTGTTCTCCACAAATACCAAGTTTAATATTGGGTCTTGTTGATTTTCCTTTTTCTACTGCTATTTTAACTAATTGACCAACACCATTTTGGTCTAATTTAGCAAATGGATCTTGCTCATATACTTTTCTTTCATAATAGTCATTTAAGAACTTAGCAGCATCATCTCTTGAGAATCCAAATGTCATTTGAGTTAAGTCATTTGTACCAAATGAGAAGAATTCTGCTTCTTTAGCAATTTCATCTGCTGTTACAGCTGCTCTTGGGATTTCTATCATAGTACCTACTAGGTATTCAAGCCTAACTCCCTTTTCTTCCATAACAGTTTCAGCTGTTCTAACAACTATATCCTTAACGAATTTTAATTCTTTAACATCTCCAACAAGTGGGATCATTATTTCTGGAACAATATTATATCCTTTATTATTCTTAACTTCAATAGCAGCCTCTATTACAGCTCTAGTTTGCATTTCAGCTATTTCAGGATAAGATACAGCTAATCTACAACCTCTATGCCCCATCATTGGGTTAAACTCATGTAAGCTTTCAACTGTAGCTTTTAAATCTTCAAAAGTTAATCCCATAGTCTTAGAAAGTTCTGCGATTTCCTCATCTGTATGAGGTAAGAATTCATGTAGTGGTGGATCTAAGAATCTAATTGTTGCTGGCATTCCTTCTAATGCTTCATAGATTCCTATAAAGTCTTCTCTTTGCATTGGAAGTAATTTTTCAAGAGCAACTCTTCTTTCTTCTTCATTCTTAGCTACTATCATTTCTCTCATAGCCATTATTCTATCTTCAGCAAAGAACATATGCTCTGTTCTACAAAGACCTATACCTTCAGCTCCAAACTCAACTGCTTGCTTAGTATCTCTTGGAGTATCAGCATTAGTTCTTACTTTTAATGTTCTTATTTCATCTGCCCATCCCATGAATGTAGCAAAGTGTCCAGAAATTTCAGGAGTAACTGTATCAATAGCTTCTCCGTAAACATTTCCTGTTGAACCATCTATTGAAATGTAATCTTCAGCAGTATAAACTTTTCCGTTTACTTCTAAAGTTCTTGCTTCTTCATTAACCTTTAAAGTTCCACAACCAGCTACACAGCAAGTTCCCATACCTCTAGCAACAACTGCTGCATGAGAAGTCATTCCTCCTCTTACTGTTAAGATACCTTCAGCTGCTATCATACCTTCAATATCTTCTGGAGAAGTTTCAAGTCTTACTAAAACTACTTTTTCTCCTGCTGCAGCTCTTTCTTTAGCTTCTTCAGCAGTAAATGATATCTTACCACAAGCAGCTCCTGGAGATGCTGGAAGTCCTTTAGCTATAGGTGTAGATTTCTTTATTTCAGTAGTATCAAATGTTGGATGTAATAAAGAGTCTAATTGCTTAGGTTCTACCTTTAATATAGCTTGTTCCTTAGTTAACATACCTTCTTCAACTAAATCAACAGCTATCTTTAATGCAGCTTGAGCAGTTCTCTTACCATTTCTAGTTTGAAGGAAGTATAATTTACCTTCTTCTATAGTGAACTCCATATCTTGCATATCTCTGTAGTGGTTTTCTAATGTATGAACTATATCCATAAATTGTTTGTATATAGCTGGGTTTTGCTCTTCTAATTTAGCTATTGGAAGTGGTGTTCTTATCCCTGCAACAACATCTTCACCTTGTGCATTCATTAAGTATTCACCATATATTTCTTTTTCACCAGTAGCAGCATTTCTTGAGAATGCAACTCCTGTTCCTGAAGTTTCTCCCTTATTACCAAATACCATTTGTTGAACGTTTACCGCAGTTCCCCATTCTCCTGGAATGTCATTTAATCTTCTATAAACTATAGCTCTTGGGTTATCCCATGATCTAAACACTGCAGTAACAGCTTCTATTAATTGTTTTTTAGGATCTTGGATGAACTCTTCACCTTTTTCCTTTTTGTATAATTCTTTATATTTAACAACTAATTCTTTTAAATCATCTGCTGTTAAGTCAGTGTCAAAATGAACCCCTCTATCTTCTTTCATTTCATCAATAAGATTTTCAAATAATCTCTTTTCAACTCCCATAACAACATCTGAGAACATTTGAATAAATCTTCTATATGAATCATATGCAAATCTTGGATTGTTAGTAAGTTTCGCCATAACTTCAACTGAAGTATCATTTAATCCAAGGTTTAATATTGTATCCATCATACCTGGCATAGAAACTCTAGCCCCTGATCTTACTGAAACTAACAATGGATTTTCTAAGCTACCAAACTCTTTCCCAGTAGTTTCTTCAAGCTTTTTAATATTTTCTTGTATTTCTTCTATTATTGCATCTGATATTTTCTTACCATCTTCATAATACTTGTTACAAGCTTCTGTTGTTACTATAAATCCTTGTGGCACTGGGATCCCTAGTTTGGTCATTTCTGCTAAATTTGCTCCTTTACCTCCAAGAAGGTTCTTCATTGTTTCATCGCCTTCACTGAAAAGGTAAACATACTTCTTTTTATCCATCTCAATACTCCTCCGTTCAATACAATTATAAATATATATACTATCGAAGCTCGGCTCCGTAGCTAACCCATTTTATAAATTTTATTGTTCTATACCATTTTTTATACCCGTTAATTTTTTATACCCGTTTTTTTATTACCCTAATTATTTTCTCCAAGTTTTACAAATAACTTTGTAATATTAGTCTTTGATATTTTACCCACAATTTTATACTCGTCTTTTTCTTTTGAACTATCTTCAATTTTTTCTACTATTGGTATACTATCAATTTCATGTTCTATTATTTTCTTTGCTAATGAATATGCACTATCTTCTTGAAAACCATATATTATATTTGGCATTCTAGTCATAATAACTCCTACTGGAACCTTATGTATATCTGTTCCACCTATTGCAATTTTTAAGAAATCTTTTCTTGAAACAGCGCCTACTAAAACATCATTGTTTTCAACGAAAATTGTACCTATATCATTTAAAAATAAAAACACAATTGCATCATATACCGTTGTTGCTTCATTTACCGTAGCTGGTTTAGACATTATAGTTTCAGCTTTAATATTTGATAAATTATCTAATATATCACTATTTAACTTACGTCCTACATATACGTAACCAACCTTAGGTCTAGCATCTAATATCCCAATCATAGTTAAGATGGCTAAATCTGCCCTTAATGCTGCTCTAGTTACACCTAATTTACTTGCTAAAGCTTCACTTGTGACAGGCTGTCCTTCTTTAACTAATCTAATTATCTCTTCTTGTCTTGATGTTAATTTCACTTTACCCCTCTTTTCGACTTTTTAGGGAATATTCAGACAATTTAGATTTATTTGATATTTACAGTATAATTATAACATTTTATCAAATTTTGACTATACTTAATTTTCTGAAAAATCAGTCAAATTAGCTGATTATCCCCTATTTCTTCTATTTACTGGAACTATACCCCTGTTTATCTATTAATTACTTCCTTTTTCTTCCTCTTCAAAATTTACAGTATACACAAATGTGTTATTATCGTTCTCTTTAGAAACTATATTCTTATCATATTTTTTTAATGCATCAATGTTAACTTCTGATACTTTTTCTTTAACTACATCCGCAATATCTGAAGCCTTATCTTTTGCATCATTAACTGCCTTAGATATATACTTATTCACCACTTCTACAGTTCCATCTGCTTTAGTTATTTCTATCGTTACTTTTGTTACTACAGCTGCAACAACTACAAAAGCCAAAATTGGTGGAATTATAACTGCAATAACAGCAGCTGCTATACCAGCATTAACAGGTACATCTACAATTGTATCTCCATCTTTTGATACTTTTATTCTTGATATATTCCCCTTATTTATTAAATCTTTAAGCCAAGCTTTAAGTTCAGCTATTGTTTCTGTATTGTTATTAACAGTACCACCAGTACTATTTTCAGCTCCAATACCATTTTCATATTTTTCTTTAGCCTTTTCTTCTAAAAGAATTATAGCACCTAAAACATCACCGTTTGTAAGTTCTAAAGCGCTCTTAGCCTCTGCATAAGATACTCCAGTTCTTTCTTTAACTTTATCAACTTGTTCTAATGTTATTTCCATATTTCTCACTACTCCTTAATATAATTTAACATCTCTAAACTCTTAGGACGTTTTGAATAATTTGAATAAATTATATACGTTGTAACTTTCTCAATCTGTTTTTTAACTTCATCCGTTAGATTTAATCTATAAACCTTATCCATTGGTGTATTGTTTAAAAATCTCAAAGCACTATATGCAGCTCTAGATATATAAATTCCACCTACTTTATTACATTCATCACATACTCCCCCAAAATTATTTAATGAGATATACGTAGATGAATTTATAGGTTTTTTACATATGCTACAGTTATCAAATACCAATCCATATCCTGTTGCTTTTAAAACTCTTAATTCAAAAGATCTTATTAAAAGTTCATAATCTAAAGCATCAGTATTTAATAAATATAGACATGTTATAAAATCTTTAAAAAGATTAAAATTTTGTTCTCCATCTTCTACACAAATGTCTATAAGCTCACATACGTAAGAAGAATATGTAAGCTTATCTAAATTATCTAATAATCCTTGAAAAGAATTTATAATTTTACCTTCTTGAAGATTATAGAGGTTTTTTCCCTGAAAAAGTGAATAATCAGCAAAGCAAAGAGGCAAAGTCATAGATAAGAATTTGCTTTTACTTTTCTTTGATCCTCTTGCTATAGCTGTAACTTTTCCGGCAGCTTCTGTATATATCCAAATAAGCTTATCATTTTCTCTATAATCCTGTGATTTCAAAACAACACCTTTAGTATTTAAAAGTGCCAATAAATCCACCCCTAATTATTTCATTTTCTTATATCCTAATTCCTTAAGTAAAAGATTATTATCTCTCCACTCTTTTCTTACTTTAACCCATATTTTTAAGTTAACTTTAGCACGTAAGAATCTCTCTATCTCATATCTTGAAGTTTCCCCAATTTTCTTTAAGCTAGTTCCGTTTTTCCCTATAATTATTCCTTTATGAGAATCTTTTTCACATATAAGATCTACTTCTATATGATATGTTCCATTTTCTTTTTGTTTCATCTGAATAACATCAACAGCTATTCCATGAGGCACTTCATCTCTAAGATTTCTTAAAGCCTTCTCTCTTACTATTTCAGATACTATAAATCTTTCTTGAACATCTGTTATCATGTCCTCTGGATAGTATTGAGGTCCTTCAGGCATATAATCTTTCATTAAGTTAACTAAAGTATCTACATTTTTACCCTTTAATGCTGAAATCGGAATTATTTCTTTAAAGTTATACTCTGCTGAATACATTTGTAGAGTCTTAGCCACCTTTTCATGACTATTTTCATCAACCTTATTAACAACTAAAAATACTGGTGCCTTTTGTTCTTTTAAAGCTTCTAAAATGAACTTATCTCCTCTTCCGATCTCTTCATCTGGATTTATTAAAAATAATACTAAATCTACTTCTTTAATAGATTCCTTTGCTGAATTAACCATAAATTCACCAAGCTTATGCTTTGGCTTATGTATTCCTGGTGTATCAACGAAAACTATTTGATAGTCCTCACCTGTTAATATAGTTTGAATATTATTTCTTGTAGTTTGGGGTTTATTTGATACTATTGATAATTTTTCCCCCATTATTTGATTTAGTAGTGTTGATTTCCCTACGTTTGGTCTACCAACTATTGTTACGAATCCTGATTTATACATTAATTTCCTCCTAACCATTTAAATCTTTCTTTGAAAAGATTCCTGGTAATATTTCATCAAATGTTTTTACTAAATAATCATTTTCATTTTTTATTATTATAACAGGTATAGATGTATCTACTACAAACTCAGCAATTACCTGTCTACATATACCACATGGATATGTATAAGCGTTTGTATCTCCAACTACAGCTATAGCCTTTATTTCTCTATTTCCTTCATACACACCTTTAAAAATTGCAGTTCTTTCTGCGCAATTAGTTCCACCAAAAGATGCATTCTCTATATTACATCCTGTATATATATTTCCATCTTCAAATAAAACTGCTGCTCCAACTTTAAAATTTGAATATGGGCAATATGCTTTTTCTCTTGCTTCTAATGCTTTTTTAACTATTTCTTTGTAATCCATATTTTCAGCCTCCATTCTTAAATAGTATATCACATTTAAATTTATTGTCTTCAAATATCATAAATTTTTTTAAATATTTTTTATTTCCATAACTGAATTAATGAACTAACTATTATGTCTAAATCAAAGATTTAGAGACTCACTTATAGTTTAAATATAGTGAATATAAAAAGCGTTAATAAAACACCCAAAAGTGCTCCTACAATAACCTCAAAAACTGTATGCACTTCTGAGTCAACTCTACTTTGAGCTGTTATAAAAGCCATTAAGTAAGCTAATATTATACATATTGGTTCTTCTGTAATTAATGAAATAGCAGTTGATAAAGAAAATGCTAAAGCACTATGCCCACTTGGCATTCCTCCTTTTAAAGGAGTTCCTTCTCCATATATAGCTTTTATTATAACAGTTGCTAAACTAACTATTACAAGAGCAATAAATATCATATATGGTTCTGAATTTTTCATTTTATGAATAACTCCATAAGATATTTCTTCGAATTTATCCCAAAATATAATATATCCAACTAAGACTGCATTTATAGCAGTTATCAACACTGCCCCTGCTGCAGTGTTTTTCGCAACTTTTGCTAATGGATGATAATAATTAGTATTTAAATCTATAGCTGCTTCAATAGCTGTATTTATCATCTCAGCCATAAATACACTTGTTATAGTTAAAGCTAAAATTAAAAATTCCACTTTTGATAAATCAACAAAAAAACATGCTAATAAAACTATAACCGCTCCAATAGTGTGTATCTTCATATTTCTTTGAGTTCTTATAGCATAAATTATACCATTTATAGCATGATTAAAACTCTCCAACAACTTTCTCACTCCCATAATTCTCACCCTTTTAATTATCTCTTTATATCTAACCCATTTAATATTTCCTCTTCTCTAGTTCTCATTATCTTCTTTTCATCTTCTTCCATATGATCATAACCAAGTAGATGTAATATAGAGTGTACAACTAAATAGCATACTTCTCTTTTAAATGAGTGATTATATTCTATACTTTGTTCCATAGCTCTCTCTAACGACAATACCATATCACCTAAAACTAACTCATCTCCATCCATATACATAACATCAAACTTCTTATCTTTATATACGTCCTTAAAAAATTTGCCTTTTGGATAATCTAGCATAGGAAAAGATAATACATCTGTAGCTTTATCTATATTTCTAGTTTCTTTGTTAATTTCTCTAATCTCTTCGTTGTTCACAAATAATAATGAGATTTGACACTTTTGTTTTACCTCCTCTTTTTCTAAAGCATAAATACAAACCTCTTCTAGTTCCCTTATAAATTCTTCTGTAACCTCTATTTGATTTTGTCTATTATCTGTATATAACATATTTTTCTCCTTTAATTCAAAATTTATTTTAATAAAATGGGAAGGTAAAAACCTCCCCGAATATATTATTATTTTTCTTTTGGATATTCTACCCTTTGATGATAAACACCAATTAAAACTTTCAAGAAACATTTCTTTATATTTTCTATATCTCTTAAAGTTAAATCAGAATCTATTAATTGATCTGATTGTAATTTATCTTTAAAGATATTATTGACCATTTCCTCAATTTTCTCTTTAGTAGGCATAGGAATCGATCTAACAGCAGCCTCAACACTATCAGCTAACATTATTATTGCTGCTTCTTTAGTTGATGGAATTGGTCCACTATATCTAAAGTCTTCTTCTTTTATTTCATCAGGATTATCAGAGGAATTCTTTAAAGTATAATAAAAATACTTAACTAGCGTTGTACCATGATGCTGTATAATTATATCTTGAATAACTTCTGGTAATTTATACTCTTTTGCTAATTCCAATCCGTCTTTAGCATGAGAAATAATAATTTGAGTACTCAAAGTTGGCTTTATTCTATTATGCGGATTTTCTCTTCCCATAAGATTTTCTCCAAAGAATATAGGCCTCTTAAGCTTACCAACATCATGATAATACGATCCAATTCTCGCTAAGATAGGATTTGCATCAACAGCCTCTGCTGCTACCTCAGCTAAATTTGCAACCATTAAGCTATGATTATAAGTCCCTGGAGCTTCCATTAACAACCTTTTTAATAATGGACTATTTGGATTTGATAACTCAAGCAATTTCATATTAGTGACTATCTTAAAAGCACTCTCTAGAAAAGGTGTAAAGCCTATGGCAAATATACCCGATAATAATGCACCTAAAATAGAAAAAGTAACTTCAGACACAATCATCTTAAAATTATTTGATACTAATAACCCTGTAGCTAATGTAACTATTGCAGAAGCTATAACCATATATAAAGTCGCTTGTAAAACTTCATTTCTACCATTCACCTTTTTTATCGATGTGCAAGCAACTATTATATTAACTATCCCTAAAATAATCACTTGTGGATTAAAACCTGTAATAATTGCTATGAAAACTAAGTTCAATGTATTTAATACAACTGATAGCTTATAATCTAATAATAAAGTCATAATTAAAGCAGTACATCCTATTGGAATTACAAAAGGTGAAACAAAATTTAATGACCTCGCCATAATTATAGATACTATATTTAAAATAACAATCATAAATACTACTTTAGTATTTAATAAAAGGCTTAATCTTTCCTTCTTCATATATAGATATTGAAGTTCTAATGTTAATAATACGAGTACAGCTAAAACTATATAAATGAATAAGTATCCTTTATCTACTCCATCGCCTAAAATACCAAGTTCTGTTAATATTTCAATTTGAGATTGAGTTATTGGCTCTCCCTCTTTTACAACTATTTGATTTTTTTTGATATACTCTTTTGGTGCTAATTTTAGAGCTTCAGTAATTTTTTCATCAGTTTTATCTTTATCGAATACCCAGTTAGGTTTTATTTGAGAATACGCCATGTCTTTTAATATATTCTTCAAGTTTTCATCTAACTCTGATACATCTATTATATCATTAGCAATATTTTTAGCATCATCAATAGTTTTTGCCTCTATATCTTCATCATTTTCATCTTTAATATTATTTTCATAAACCTTTTCTAAAGCACTCAATAATATCCATTGCATCTCTGTAGCTTTTTCATTAGTTATCGATAATAATGTCTTATAATTATTATCAGTTAACGTAAAACTATCTAATTTTTTCAAAGTTTCTATCTTTTCTTTTTCAGATGCTTCACTACTTTTTAAATTTATTAATTTAGTAAAAAATGTTGTTACATTTTTACTCGCTTCAATTTTTACTTCACCTTTTAATGAATATACCTTCTCAACACCTTCTATTATCTCATTTTCTTTAGCTTTAGTCGCCTCTTGATTAATTATGTCTCTCGGTGCTTTTATATCTACTTCCGCTATATCTCCAGCCTTCAAATCATATTTATTTGGAGCAACAGCTGTAAGCATTATAAAATAAGTTATTATAAAAACCATAGTAAACAAAAAACTTCTGCGCCATTTTTCCTTAGAATCTCCAAAACCTTTTTCATCCAACTTTTTCATGTGCTCACCTTCTCATCCCATTATATGTTAATATTGTACAGGAATATCGTTCACTATATTTTTTTCTACTACAAAAACTACTTTTATAGTTAAATTCCCATCACTATCTAGTTGCTTCTTTACAATCTTATCTACTACTTTAGAATCTCTAGTAAGGTCTTTTTTCAATGATTCTTCTAAACTTTCTATAGCTATTTTTTCGGCTTCTTCTTCAGTAATATCTACTTCTTTTTCTATTCTCTCATAATATACCACTTCATTAAATATTTTTCCACTCTTTTCTATTCTATCATACTCTTTAAAGTCTTTTATAGCCTTCTTTAAATATATTTTTTTTCCAAATATACTAATGTAATATTCTGTTTCTCTTTCTCCACTTCTTTCAAGCTTTGTGCCAGTTAATTTTAACTGCATTGTTTTTTCATAAAAAGTATTAGCTATAACAATCCCCCTAGGTGCAATAATATATTCTTGCCCTTCTTTACCATCTATGCCTTCTATTAATACATCTCCCTTTTTAACCATTTGTTCCTGTTTAACTGCTGATCTTCCAGCATAGGTATATACCTTAACTACTTCTCCATCCTCAGTAGCAACTAGATTTCCATATTGCCCATTCCATTCTGTAGGAGGATTTATTTTTTCTTCTATGGTTACATTCAAAGTAGATCCCTCTACTCTTACTCTAAGCCAAAGTATCTCACTATTGGCATTTTCCAACTTCTTTTCTATATCTTCAACAACTATATCACTTTTGGCCATTCCTGGCTTTATCCCTATTTCTTTTAGTTGCTGTCTTATTTCAAATGGTGATATATTTTCTTGTACATTTATATCTATTGCCCAAACATAATTAGATAATAAAAATATTACCACTAAAAATAACATCAACCCAACCACTAAAGAAATTTTACCTCTCATATTTCTAAGCCAAAATATGAATCCCCTTCTTTTTACTATACTAATTTTGCCACCAAGAGTTTGTATAACTTCACAAACTTCTTCATAATTAATATAATCTATATCTAATCTTATAGTAGAAATATTTTTCTTATTTATTTTATATATGTTTATATTTCTATTCCAAAATATGTTCAAAATCCTATCAGGATTTAGAAGTTTTATCTCTACCGTTATTCTCCCTGCTCTAATATTATTCATCCCCATACCAATCACTCCTCATAAGATATTGAAGCAAACTTTCCACTAATAGTTATTGTTGATGTTGCTATATATAATATTTCAAAACCTTCTCCTTTTATAGATATTGGCCCTAACTTACTATTTACCCTTATCTCATCTTCATTAAAAGTTAATATACCTTTATGATTTTCTATAGTAACTTCTTCTTTACCTATAACTATTATCTTGGGTACATCTAATACAACATCTTTTGGAAGATCTAACTTTTCAATTAGTATAGTTCTTTTTTTATTTAACTTTTCCCCCATTTTATTTCCTCCTAATTAAAGTCTCTCAATGTACTTTATGATAAAGTAAGGAATAAAATCACAAAATAATAAAAAAAGAACTCAATTTACATTGAGTTCTTTTTCATTATCTTAATAGTTATAATTTCTAACTTATAAGTCTTCAAATCTACTTTGCATTAAAATAATTGGCATAACTGATAAAATAAGTTAACCTATATTTTTAATGTGATTATCCCTTTATCTGTAGCTGTGTTTATACAATTTATAAATTCTATTTATTTAATTGCTGAGGAAGGTAACTTATAAAGATTTAAATATTATAAATCTTTTATAATTCAGTTATCAAATTAAATTCAATAAATACCTTTTATTTTTGCTAAAACCTAGAAATCTATAAAAAACAACCTGGTATTACTATTTTCATTTCATTAATAACATAGCAGATTTTTCACAACTATATTCTTGATATAGTTATTTAATTCATATAGTTATTATCTAATTAATAACATTACAAATGAATACTACTTAAACTTTCTCTTTCTTGCAGCTTCAGATTTTTTCTTTCTCTTTACGCTTGGCTTTTCGTAGTGTTCTCTCTTTCTTACTTCTGAAAGAACTCCAGCTCTAGCGCACTTTCTCTTAAATCTTTTTAAAGCACTTTCTAGTGTTTCATTTTCTCCAACTTTAATTTCTGACATCTATTATCCCTCCCTCCGCTAGCTCAAATTAATTTTTAACTCAGCTACGGGCTTAATAACACACGCTATATTATATAATATTTAGACTTAAACTGTCAATAATAAATAACTTTTCTAGCCTGGTGGCCATTGCAATCCTCTTCCAGCAAGAATATGGAAATGCATATGTCCTACTGTTTGACCTCCATCTTCACCACAGTTATTTACTATTCTATAGCCACTCTTATCAATTCCAAGCTCTCTTGTTATTTTATTAATTACAAGGAAAATATGTGCAACAATTTCACAATTTTTTTCATTTATTTCATTTGCACTTACTATATGCTCCTTCGGAATTACTAAAAAATGAACTGGTGCTTCTGGACTTATATCATAAAAAGCTAAAACCTTATCATCTTCATATATTTTCTTAGATGAAATTTCACCTTTTATTATTTTACAAAAAATACAATCCTCCATAAATTCACCTCCTTTTATTAGTTATAAATAACAAATGATAAGTTATACATAAAAAATATGAAATTTATTAAAAATCTATTAAAGAAATCTTCTAAATAATAATTAACGTATTTTTATTTTAACCTAACTTTGTAAGCTTTCTTGTAAACCTATCACTTGTCACTATCTTAAACCATTTCTGCTATTGCATAATCTTTTTCTGCTTTTTCTAGCTTAACATCTACTATTCTACCAGTAATATTAGCTGCCATGCAATGAACTTCAACTTTTATATAATTTCTTGTATACCCTTCATATACATCTTCTTTTCCTTTTACTTGCTGTTCAAATAAAACATCCATTTCTCTATCTATAAACTTCTCAGTAAAAGCTTTTTCATTTATGTCATTTAACTCTATAAGTTTTTTGCTTCTCTCATCTTTAACTTTCCCATCAATTTGGTTTGGCATATCAGCAGCCTTAGTTCCTTTTCTTGGGCTATACTTAAAGATATGAGTTTTTGTAAGCTTTATTCTCTTTAAGAATTCGTAAGTTTCATTGAACTCTTCTTCTGTCTCTCCTGGAAAACCAACTATTACATCTGTTGATATTGACACATCTGGAAGTGTTTCTCTTAAAAGATTTACTGAATCCTCATATTCTTTTGCAGTATATCTTCTATTCATTCTTTTTAATGTAGCATCACAACCACTTTGAAGAGAAAGATGGAAGTGAGGACAAAGCTTCTTAAAGCTTTTTATTTTTTCTATAACTTCTGGAGTGAAGAATGCAGGTTCTATCGAGCCTATTCTAATTCTTTCTATCCCATCAATTTTTTCAATTTCTTCAATTATTGAAATTAAATTTACATTACCTTCTAAATCTAATCCGTAAGATGCTGTATGTATTCCAGAAAGTATAACTTCTTTGAATCCATTTTTAGCAAGCTCCCTTACTTCAGAAAGTACCTTGTTTGGATCTTTTGAACATACTGAACCTCTTGCATATGGAATAGTGCAATATGTACAAAATCTATTACATCCATCTTGTATCTTTAAAAATGCTCTAGTTTTATCTTGATAATCTTCTATTTTTAAATCTTCAAAAACTTTGTTTTGAAGGACACCTTGCACGTGTACCTGAGATTTTCCTTCATCTTTAGCTTTGTTTACATAGTAAACTACATCACCTTTATTTCTAGTTCCTAAAACTACATCCACTCCTGGAATTTCAGAAACTTCTTTTGGTGACATTTGTGAATAACATCCAACTGCTGCTATTATTGCTTCTGGATTAGTTCTTCTTGCTCTACTTATTATCTGTCTTGATTTTTTATCTCCCATGTTGGTTACAGTACAAGTATTTATTACATAAACATCAGAAAACTGATCAAAGTCTACCACTTCATAACCTTCTCTTATAAACTTTTCTGCCATTGCTTCTGATTCATATTGATTAACTCTGCAACCTAATGTAGCAAACGCAACTTTCATTAAATTACTCCTCCTAAATCACTAAGCTCATATTGAATTAAAGATGCTGCTACAAATCCAGCTGTCTCTGTTCTTAAAATTCTCTTACCTAAAGTTATTATATGAGCACCTTTATCTTTTAGTTTAACAATTTCTTCCTCTTCAAATCCGCCTTCAGGACCAACTAATATTCCTACAGTTTTTATATCTCTTAAATTTATATTATCTTTTCTTAAATTGTTTATTAGAGTCTTTATACCAAACCCTTCTGCATTTTCATAAGGTACTAACATTAAATCTAATGTATCTATCTCTTCTAAAACATCATTAAAATCCATTGGTTCTAAAACCTTAGGAACAATACTTCTTTTGCTTTGCTTCGCTGCTTCAAGAGATATTCTATTTAATCTATCTAACTTCTTAAATTCACCTTTTAGTTTTACATCAACTCTTGAAGTTATTACTGGCTTAAACTCGTAAACTCCAAGTTCAGTACCCTTTTGAACTATAAGATCCATCTTTTGACTTTTAGGAAGTCCTTGATAAAGAGTTATCTTTATATCACTTTCATTACTTCCTTCTATAGTTTTAATTATATTTAATGTTACTTCTTGCTTATTAACACTATTTATTGTAGCTAAATATTCTGTGCCTTCACAATTATTTAAAACTACTTCCTCACCTGATGTTAATCTTAACACCTTCATTATATGCTTAACATCATCACCTATTATTTTTCCTACATTTTCATTTATTAATTCTTTTGCCGTAAAAAATTTATGCATACTTTTCACCTTTAAAGACTATTTTAATTTTGCAACTATACAGTTCCATTCTCCATCTCTATTTTTCTCTATTACTTCAAAACCTGAAGCTTCTAGCTTATCAACTACCATATCTACTCTATCATGAATAATTCCAGACGTTATAAAATATCCATTTTGCTTTAACACTCTCTTAACATCATCTGTAAGAATACAAATTATTTCAGCTAATATATTAGCAACTACTACATCGGCTTTTCCTTCTATAACTTCAACTAAGTTTCCGTGTAATATTTCTATATTATCTAAGTTATTATATTGAACATTTTCCAAAGAAGATTCTACAGCAACAGGATCTAAATCAACCCCTACAGCTTTTTTAGCTCCTAACTTAGCCGCTGCTATAGCAAGTATTCCTGATCCACACCCTACATCAAAAACAACACTTTCTTCTTTAACATACTTTTCTAATGATTGTATGCACATTCTAGTAGTTTCATGAGTTCCTGTTCCAAAAGCCATTCCTGGGTCTAAATTGACAACTAACTCACCATCTTTTTCTTCGTATTCTTCCCATATTGGCTTAACAACTATTTTCTCACCAACTTTAGAAGGCTTATAATATTTCTTCCAATTATTTGCCCAATCTTCTTCATGAACCTTTTCTGATTCTAACTTTCCTTCTCCAAGGTTTATTCCCATTTCTTTTAATTCTGAAAGTCTTTCATCTATGTATTTAAGAACTTCTTCTATATTATCTTCTTCTGAAAAATACGCTTTAACAACAGCAGCATTTCCTTTATGTTCTAAAATATTTATATCAGCAAAATCCCAAGTTAATGGTCCTTGCTCTCTTCCTAATATATCGTTTGGATCCTCTATTGCAACACCTTTGCAGTCTAAGCTATAAAAAATACCTGATACTGGCTCTAAAGCCTCACTTGTAGTTATAACTCTTACTTCAATCCATGTTCCTTCCATGTATATCATCCTCTCTTATTTTTTCCTATGACTAATTCTATATTCTACACTTATGTAAAGATAAAGTCTATATCTAATTTCTATTAAAAGCCATATTAAAAAGAGCCGTATAAACAGCCCTTTTTACATTTTAATTAAATTACAATTGTTTTTGCTTCCAGCTTAATAACATTTCCTTTATATTTTCTCTTTCTTTTATTTTCTACTTTTAATTTTCCATGTGATAAATTGAATACAATCGCACATGTGGACATAAATAATATTCCTAACTGCGGTGCATATAACGAACAATCAACTAACCCTTGAACTATCACAATCACATTTAGCGCCACTAATAATGGTACTAATGGTTCTTTTGTTTTATAAAGCTTAAATAAATCTTTAAACATCTTTAGCTTTATATATAAATACATACATAATCCAATTAATCCCGTAGATACCCAAAATGTTAAGTAAATATTATGTGAGTGTATACTATTTCCATTGTTATAGAAAAATTCTTTCCCATGTTCTAATGTAGCTAACGTCCCCCATCCCATTAAGGGCTTTTGAGCTATCATCTTTAAAGATCCAGTCCATATATCATATCTCGAAGAAAAAGAAATTCTAAGCTCATTAAAAACAGCTTTACTATCACCTTTACTTTCTAATATTAAAAACATTGATATAATAGTAAAAATGCTTAATCCTAAAATTATCATCTTTCTCTTATCTTTTAAACTCTTTAAAACATAGTAACAAATAAACGCCGCTACAAAAGCTACAAGAGCACCTGATGATTCTGTCAGTAAAAGTGCTATCAATATTATAGCAATGCATAGAGTATAAATATTTTTTTGTTTTTTTCCACTTGTTATTGCTCTTAAATATAAAGCTATAAATATAGCACTTGCAAACCAAGCCCCAGCCATATTAGGATTACCATAAGCACTAATAACCCTATCATTGAATGGATTTGAAAACTCTCCAGTTTTTCTAAAAATATAAAAATATACTCCCTTTTCTATTATTCCATTAATTGCCGTTAAAGCAGTTAGATAGATAGAATATTTAAAAGTCTTATGAATTCTTCTTATACTTATAAAATATCTCTGTCCCAAAAATCCTATAGCAAAGTACATAAGCAACATACTTGATCCTAAAAATGATAATACACTTTCATTTATAATCGCCACTATAAGAGACCAAATAAACAGCACTAATAGACCTATATTTAAATAGTTTTTTTCTATTTTACCTTTATTCTTAAACATTAAATACGTTGCATAGATTCCTGGAATAATAGAAGTAATAGGAGAAAATACAATCATCGTTACAAAAAATATCATAATCTTATCACCATTATTCCTTATTTCTTTTCAAAGCACTCGTACAAGTATACAGTTATTATAATTTAAATTCAATGAAATTTTCTTTAAAATTTCATTACATTATTGTCACTTTTATCTAGTAAACATATACATTGGATACCTACCATAATTGTTTGTTAAAAAAAATATAAAGTAAAAAGACTGTATTATCCAGTCTTTTTATTTTTAGAAATTTAGCCTATTTATATTCTGCAATTAAAAATTTTGTTTTTATACCTTGTTTCGTGAACATTTCTTCATGTTCTGTAACAACATTTCCCTCAAATCCACTATTGTGTAGATCATATGTTATATATTTTATATCTAAATTACACTCTTTAAAGTACTCTAATGATTCTTCAAATAACTCATCGTCATCTGTTTTAAACCATATTTCACCTTCTTTTTTTAAGAAAGTCTTATACTTGTTTAACTGTCTAGTGTGAGTTAATCTTCTCTTCTTGTGCCTATCTTTTGGCCAAGGATTACAGAAGTTTATATATATTCTATCTACTGTATCATCTTCACTTAGCATATCATCAATAAGAGCTATCTCCTGAGACATTAAAGCAACATTATTTAATTTATGATTCTTTTCTTCATATGCCTTTTCTATGTTTCTTTTAGCTAATACTAATACCTCGTCCTTTATATCTACGGCAATATAGTTTATATCTGGATTTTCAGATCCATGGACAGCCATAAACGTTCCTTTTCCACAACCTAATTCTAAATAAATAGGATTATTATTCTTAAAGAATTCTTTCCATTTTCCTTTATACTCACTAGGTTTCTGTATAAAGAAGTGACAAGCTTCTAACTCTGGTCTAGCCCATGGTTTTCTTCTCATTCTCATATAACTTCACTCCAAATCTTTTGTTTAAATCATAGATTAATTATACATCTATTTATATTTATTTCAATATTAAAAGGCTGCTATAATTCAAAGCAACCTTTTAATTTTAATTTTATATAATATTTAGTTATTATTTTAACACTTAAATTCTTCAAATATTTTTTTGAAGCTTTCTTCATTTTTTTCTAAATAAGTTGAAAAATTCATATTTTTATCTTCTAATTCCAGTGAAAGTTTATATATAAATTCTGGGATATCTTTCTTTAAAATATCTCCATAAATTTTTCCTAATCTACATTCTTTAGCTAAGAAGCTTCCATTAACATGTAATTCATAAGCTTCTTGAACTACATCATTTACTCTCTTCTTCTTTCCTGTTAGTCCTATTTCAGCAATTTCATGGACACCACAAGAATTTCCACATCCAGATATATAAACTCTTGGTAGTAAATCTAATCTATTTACTTTTTCTTTTATATAATCTAACATTTCATTTAAAGTTTCTTGGCTATTTCCTATTCCTAATTGGCAAGTCGGAACCCCTATACAAGAAACACTATATTCAAATGAAGTTTTTCCACCAATAGATTTAGTAACATCTAAAAGTCTCTTTACTTCATTTCCGTTAAGATTTCTAACATATACTCCTTCTGTCATTGATAATCTTAACTCTACTGCATCAAACTCTGAAATTATATCCTTTATAGCCTTTAACTCATCAATCTTTATTTGGCCACCAAATGGATGAATATATAAGCTATATAATCCTTCTTGCTTTTGAGGATATATTCTTTCATCTTCTATATCTATAGCTATTCCCTCTTTATTGCATACTACAGGCGTAACATCTATATCTAATTCTCCTCTTTCTTTAGCTTCTTCTACATATCTTCTATATTCATTAATGAAGTTTTCTTCGCCTAACTTCTCTACCATATATCTTACACGAGCTTTTGCTTTATTTTCATAGTTTCCTTCTGCCTTAAATAAATTAACCATACCTTCTACATAGTATAAAACTTCGTCTGGATTTATTAACTCTGGATATATTAAAGCTAATCTCGGATTTCTTCCAAGTCCACCACCTAAATATACCCTAAATTGATTTTTGCCATTTTCATTAACAGCTAAGAACCCAAGATCTTGAATTGTACAGTGTGCAGTATCTCTCTCGCTATTTGAAAATGATACCTTAAGCTTTCTTGGTAATTTATATGTTGTTATTCTTTCCATAAAATAATTTCCTACAGCTAATGCATATGGTGTAGGATCAAAAGCTTCTTCTTTATCTACTCCTGATAACGGTGATAAAGCAACATTTCTTGGGAAGTTACCACCTGCTCCACGAGTATATATATCTTCCTTTAATGCATCTTCCATTAAATCACATACTGAATCTATAGATATTCCATGATATTGTATTGCTTGACGAGTAGTAAAATGTAATTTATCTAATCCATACTTTACTGCCCAGTCATATATTAAATTTAATTGCGGTACAGTAATTATTCCTGATGGAATTCTTAACCTAATCATAAATTCCTTTCCACCTTTATGAGCATAAACTCCCATTCCACCTGAAGCATGCTTAAAATCCATCATAGAGACTTCCCCATCATAAAACTTATGACCTAACTCTCTAAAGTCCTCTATTTCAGATAATAACTTTTCTTTTAATTCTTTCATTGTACACCTCACATCTTTTAATCATATATTTTAATATACTATTAAAATTATATAAGATTTAATATTATGTTTTATATCTTCAACACTAGTTTAAAATATATTAACTTTTAATACTTTATTAGTATATACCTTTTTGTCATAATAAATCTACCCAAAATTTAATCCAATTAAAAAAGCTGCAAATTCGCAGCTTTTTTTTATCTAAATAAATCTTTAAAACCTTTTTTGTGCTTTACTTCACCATCTATACTTTCACCACAAGCTTCCATAAATGCTTTTAAAGCATCCTTTTGCTTTTCGTTTAAGTTCTTAGGAATATCAACTATTACTCTTACGTACTGATCTCCTCTACCTGATGAATTAACTCTCGGAACACCTTTACCCTTTAATCTAAATAAAGTTCCTGATTGTGTTCCTTCAGGAATTGTATATTTTACATCTCCATCTACTGTTGGTACAATTATTTCAACACCTAATGCTGCTTTACTCATAGAGATATGAGTATCTATATATATGTCATTTCCTCTTCTTTCAAACTGCTTTGATGCTGATACATTTATTCTTACATATAAATCACCTGCAGGACCACCATTGTTACCATGTTCACCTTGTCCTCTTAATGGAATTATATTTCCTGTATCAACCCCAGCTGGAACCTTAACCTTTATAACTCTTCTCTTTCTTACTTTACCTTTTCCTGAACATGTTGGACATGGATTATCAACTATTGTTCCTTTTCCACCACATCTATCACAAGTTGAAGTACTTACGAAGTTACCAAGCGGTGTTTGTCTTTGAACTCTTACTTGACCACTTCCTCCACATTGATCACAAGTTTTTGGTGTACTTCCAGCCTTAGCACCTGTTCCATGACACTCTTCACAATTTTCATTTTTAGTAATTGTAATCTCTTTTTCAGTTCCAAATATAGCTTCTTCAAAAGTTAAATTTAAAGTATATTCTATATCTGCACCCTTAGTTGGTCCATTTCTTCTTCTTGATGAACCACCACCGCCTCCAAAAAAGCTTTCAAATATATCTCCAAAGCCTCCCATATCTGAGAAGTCAAAGCCACCAAATCCACCTGATCCAAATCCACTTCCATCAAAGTCAGCAGTTCCAAATTGATCATATCTAGCCTTTTTCTCTGGATCAGAAAGTACTTGATATGCTTCATTTATTTCTTTAAACTTTTCTTCTGCTTCCTTATTTCCTTGATTCTTATCAGGATGGTATTTAATAGCTAGCTTTCTAAAGGCTCTTTTTATTTCATCATCACTTGCTCCCTTTTCAAGTCCAAGAGAAGCATAGTAGTCTTTACTTGCCATCTATCATGCCACCACCTATTTTTTTCATTATATTACTTAAGCAATATTAACATTTATAAACAAAATAGTAAACTACTTTATTTAATTAAGGATTAAGAGTTAAAAGTTTATAAAAAAATTCTAACTAAAGTTTTCTCATTAACTCTTAACTTATCAATCTTAACTTTAAAGAAGGGAAGACGGCTTTGTCTTCCCTCTATAATTTATTATTTATCGTCTTTAACTTCGAAGTCTGCATCTACTACATTGTCATCATGATGAGCTGAACCTTGGTTTGCTCCACCCATATTGTTTGGATCAAATCCTTCTGCTCCACCTTGAGCTCCTGCAGCTTGGTACATCTTTGAAGATATAGCGTAGAATTCTTGAGTTAATTCTTCTGTAGCTTTCTTGATAGCTTCTAAATCTTCTCCATCTTTAACAGCTTTTAATGCATCTAACTTAGCAGTTATCTTAGCTTTATCATCAGCAGCAATCTTATCTCCTAATTCTTCTAATTGTTTTTCTGTTTGATAAGCTAATTGGTCAGCATTATTCTTAACTTCTATAGATTCTTTTCTCTTCTTATCTTCTTCAGCAAATTTTTCAGCTTCTTTTACTGCTCTTTCTACTTCTTCATCAGAAAGGTTAGTTGAAGCAGTGATTGTGATGTTAGCTTCTTTTCCAGTTCCTTTATCCATAGCTGAAACCTTAACTATACCGTTAGCATCTATATCAAATGTAACTTCGATTTGTGGAATTCCTCTTGGAGCTGGAGCTATTCCTGATAGAGTAAATCTACCTAAAGTCTTGTTATCAGCAGCCATTTGTCTTTCACCTTGAACTACGTGAATTTCAACTGATGTTTGACCATCTGCAGCTGTTGAGAATACTTGACTCTTCTTAGTTGGAATAGTTGTATTTCTTTCTATTAATGCTGTTGCAACTCCACCTAATGTTTCAATTCCAAGTGTTAATGGTGTAACGTCTAATAATAATACGTCTTTAACTTCTCCTGTTAATACACCTGCTTGGATAGCTGCACCTACAGCAACGCATTCATCTGGGTTAACTCCCTTTGAAGGTTCTTTTCCAGTGAAGTTTTTAACTGCTTCTTGAACAGCTGGTATTCTTGTTGATCCACCAACTAATATTACTTTATCTATTTGGCTCATTGAAAGTCCCGCATCAGCTAAAGCTTTCTTCATTGGCTCAATAGATCTTTGAACTAAGTCATGAGTTAATTCATTGAATTTTGCTCTAGTTAAGTTTAAGTCTATGTGCTTTGGACCAGTTGCATCAGCAGTGATGAATGGTAAGTTGATGTTTGTTTGCATTGAAGATGATAATTCAATCTTAGCTTTTTCTGCAGCTTCTTTTAATCTTTGAAGTGCCATCTTATCATTTCTTAAATCTATACCATTTTCAGCTTTGAAAGTTTCTGCGATGTAGTTCATTATCTTTTCATCGAAGTCATCTCCACCAAGCTTAGTATCACCATTTGTTGCTAATACTTCGAATACTCCATCACCTAATTCAAGGATAGATACGTCGAATGTACCTCCACCAAGGTCATATACAAATATTTTTTCGCTGTGGTCAGTCTTATCTAGACCATAAGCTAATGAAGCAGCTGTTGGTTCGTTTATTATTCTTAAAACTTCTAATCCTGCTATTCTACCAGCATCTTTAGTCGCTTGTCTTTGAGCATCATTAAAGTATGCAGGAACAGTTATAACTGCTTGAGTTACTTTTTCACCTAAATAAGCTTCAGCATCTGCTTTGATTTTTTGAAGAATCATTGCTGATATTTCTTGTGGTGAATAAGTTTTGTCATCAATCTTAGTTTTGTGGTCAGTTCCCATTTCTCTCTTTATAGAGATTATTGTATGATCAGGATTTGTAATCGCTTGTCTTTTAGCAACTTGCCCTACTAATCTTTCTCCGTTTGCTTGGAAAGATACTACTGATGGAGTAGTTCTTGCACCTTCAGAGTTAGCAATAACTACTGGTTCTCCACCTTCCATAACGGCTACACATGAATTTGTTGTACCTAAATCAATACCTATAATTTTTCCCATAATAATTTCCTCCTCGAAATCTATCTATAATTTAGAATCTTATTTACTTTTATAAAATTAAATTAGTTTGCTACTTTTACCATAGTATATCTAATTATCTTGTCATTTCTTTTATATCCTTTTAAGAATACTTCTGCTACTGAATTCTTTTCAAAATTTTCATCTTGAACATGCATTACTGCTTGATGAAAGTTTGGATCAAATCCTGAAGTAGTATCTATTTCTTCAACACCTAATTTTTCTAAAGATGATTGGAATCCTTTTATAGTCATTTCTATACCTTTTTTAAGGTCTTCAACGCTACCATCTACAGCAATAGCTCTTTCAAGATTATCTAAAACAGGTACTAATTCCTTTAATACATCAACACAAGCATCTGTATAAATACCTTCTTTTTCTTTACTTGTTCTTTTTCTAAAGTTATCATACTCAGCCGATAGTCTCATTAATCTATCTTTTAATGTATTAAGTTCATTATCAAGTTTCTTTTTTTCATCTTTTAACTTTCTTACCATAGATAGTGTATCCTCTTCATTATTTTCTTCCACTACTTCTTCTGTAGTGTCTTCTACTTCTTCAACTATCTCTTCATTAGTTTCTTTTTCTTTAACCTCTTCAAGAACTTCATCTTGTTCTAACTCTCTTTTCTCTTCCATTACTACACCTCAACAATCATTAATCAAGACTTTGATTTTTAAGACTTTTATTTAATTCCTTCATCACTTGAGCCATTATAGAAAGCACCTTAGAATAATTAATTCTTCTAGGACCTATCAGTCCTATACTTCCTATTGCTCTACCTCCTAATGTATACTCTGCTGTTATTACAGAACATTCTTTAGCTTCAGGAATATAGTTTTCATCACCAATTCTTACAGTTATATCACCATCTGGCTCTAACAACTCTATTACACAATCCTTGTTACTTATAAGTTGAATCATCTCTTTAGCTTTTTCAATATCATTATATTCAGGGTAATTAAATAAATTTGTAGTTCCTTCTACCACTAATTCTTCTTTATCGCTGCTATTTAAACTTTCATATAAAGCTGGAAGTATAGCATTAAATAAATCATCAAATCCTGCTAGTTCTTTTTTAACTTCATTTATAACTTCTAAATTAATTGCTTCAATCGTCAAATTCTTCAATTTACTATTTAAAACATCATTAATTCTAGCTAATTTATCACTAGGTGGCATATTACTAATTTTAATTCTATGATTTTTAATTACTCCACTATCTGTAACAATAACTGAAATTAAATTTGATTCATCTATTTTTATAAGCTGAATAGATTTAATATAGCTTCTCTTCATTGAAGGTGTTTGCACTATACATGTTAAATTTGTAAGTTCAGAAAGTAATACACAGGCTTCTTTTAATATTTTATCTACTTCGTACATAGCAGAATTAATTATATATTCTTTAATCTTTAATTCTTCCTCTTTACTTAACTGAGCCTTCTCCATTAACCTATCTACATATAGTCTGTATCCCTTACTTGAAGGTATTCTCCCTGAAGATGTATGGGGTTGCTCTAAGTAACCCATTTCTTCTAGATCCGCCATCTCATTTCTAATAGTTGCAGATCCTACTCCTAAGTTATATTTCTTAGCTATCGTTCTTGATCCAACAGGTTCACCTGTCATAATATAGTCATTAATGATGGCTTGTAATATTTTTATTTTTCTTTCATCAATAGCCATAACACCACTCCTATTGTTAGCACTCATTAAGTTCGAGTGCTAATGACTACATTAACAATATATTATTCTTTAGCTTTTTTGTCAATTTCATATTACGTTAAATTTTCAGAATATTTTTTATAACTTTTTATTTTTTCAAGTTTATCTCTTATTTCCTTTATTTTTCTTTCATTTACTACCATTTCATTTATTTGTCTAATATAAATTCTGCCATTACATTATTAGAAAAGTCCATCCCTATTGATGTTAGGTATATTCTACCGTTTTCTTTCTTTAAGAAACCATTCTTTATATTTTTCTCTAAGACTTTTTCATATATACTCTCTACTGACATATTAAATCTTTCCTCGAATTCCTTAATACTTATTCCTTTATTCATTCTTAATCCCATAAATATAAATTCTTCTATTTCATCTTCTTCAGAATTAATATACTTCTCTTCATATACTTCTATGCCAGAGTTAATTTTACTTATATATTCTTCAATATTATCAATATTTTTAATTCTTGTACCATCTATATAAGAACTTGCTGCAGTACCTAAACCTATATAGTCTTTTAACTGCCAGTATACCTTATTATGCTCACACTCTTTTCCATCTAAACTATAATTGGATATTTCATATTGGTGATACCCATGATCTTTTAATACACCTTTTGTTAATTTATCCATTTCTCTTTCCATTTCTTCAGTAGGAAGCTTCAACAA
Organism: Clostridium sp. NSJ-145; assembly: GCF_021044725.1. Taxonomy (NCBI): domain Bacteria; kingdom Bacillati; phylum Bacillota; class Clostridia; order Eubacteriales; family Clostridiaceae; genus Clostridium; species Clostridium sp. NSJ-145. The sequence goes on along the minus strand of NZ_JAJNOS010000012.1, from coordinate 90,550 downwards.
TCCTTTTTCATATAAATTATAGAAAACAGTTCCCTCTTCAATTATTAAACTATATGCAGATATGTGCTCTGGCTTTATACTGCATATAGTTTCTAATGTATCTTTCCAATCTTCAACTGTTTGATTAGGCAGTCCATACATTATATCTACATTAATATTTTTAAATCCTAACTCTCTTGCTAATTTAAAATTATCTAAAAACTCCTCATAGCTATGAATACGACCAACTTCCTTCAATAACGAATCTTTTGTAGATTGTAATCCAAAACTAATCCTATTAACTCCACCATTTTTCATAGCTATCAATTTTTCTTTAAATAAAACTCCTGGATTACATTCCATACTAAATTCGATATCTTTATGAAGATTAAGCTTATTTATTGCTAATAATAGCTTTTCTATTTGATTTACTTCTAAATATGATGGTGTTCCGCCTCCAATAAAAATAGTTTTAATTATATAACCTCTAGCTCTTTTTTCTATTTCCTCAATAAGTGCATCCACATAATCTTCCTTAAATCTTTCTTTTCCTGAATATGATGGAAAATCACAATAAAAACATTTCTGCTTACAAAATGGAATATGTATATATAAACTAATCTCTTTCATCTATCTCAACTCTTTCATCTTTTCTATTTATCTTTTTATATGATAAATTATCATATAAAACATTTTTGAATAAAATAATATATATTAATCTTAAGGAGTAAATTTCCATTGAAGAATTTTAAAATTCTATCTTTTGACGGTGGTGGTATAAAAGGTGCTCTTTCAACTAGAATAATTCTTAGATTAACTCAAAAATATCCTACTTTATTAGAAGATATAGATTTATTTGCTGGCACCTCAACCGGTTCAATAATTGCACTATATTTAGCATATTCAAAAAATTCTTATGCAATTGATAATCTTTACAATGAAGAAAATATAAAAAAAATATTTTCAAAAAAAAGACCGAATTTTTTTATACCCAAATTTAGCAGTAAAAATTTATTAAAAGAACTGAAAGCTAACTTTCCAGAAGGCTTAAAATTAAAAGATTTACATCCTTATGTTTTTATTCCTACCTTTAGCACTAACGGCTTCACATCAAACTCTTGGGAACCAGTTTTTTTAAATAATTTAACTGATAATACTACTGCTGAATTCTCTGTTATTGATGCTGCACTTGCTAGTTCTGCTGCTCCTACATATTTCCCATCTCATAAAGGCTTTATAGATGGGGGAGTTGTTGTAAATAATCCTACTCCAATAGCTTCATTCTTTGCACTTAGTAAACTGGATTCTATAAGTAGTTCTAGTCAACTAAGAATACTTTCTATAGGTACTGGTAACTATCCAAATAAAATTGCCTCTAATACAGCTAAATGGGGTATGCTTCAATGGGCATTTGATCCATTTATAAGCATTAAATCTCCTATATTAACTATTCTTTTAGAAGGCTCTAGTCTAGTTGAAGATATTTATTGCAAAGAATTATTTATGCAAAATTATTTTAGATTAAATCCAATAATTCCTGATCATATTGAAATGGATGATTACAAAAAAGTTTCTCTCTTAAAAAATATTGCTGATTCTCTTGATTTAACAGAGCTTTATAATTATATAGATAATATTTTTTATAAATAAATAAGGAGCTGTTCACTTTGTCAACAGCTCCTTTATATATATTAGTCTACTTTTAATACAGCCATAAATGCTTCTTGTGGAACTTCAACAGAACCTACCTGTCTCATTCTCTTCTTACCTTCTTTTTGCTTTTCAAGAAGCTTCTTCTTTCTTGATATATCTCCACCATAACATTTAGCAAGTACGTCTTTTCTCATCGCTTTAACAGTTTCTCTTGCTATAACTTTAGAACCTACAGCAGCTTGAATTGGTACTTCAAACATTTGTCTTGGAATTATTTCCTTTAACTTTTCTGCTATACCTCTACCTTTATGATAAGCTCTTTCTTTTGGAACAATCATAGATAATGCATCTACTACATCTCCATTTAGTAATATATCAAGCTTAACAAGTTCAGTTCTTGCATAACCTTTTAATTCATAATCAAATGATGCATATCCTCTTGTTCTTGATTTTAATGTGTCAAAGAAATCATAAACTATTTCATTTAATGGAATATCATAAGCTATAGAAACTCTTGTTTCTTCTAGATATTGCATATCAATAAATGTTCCTCTTCTTTCTTGACATAAATCCATTATAGCTCCAACGTAATCAGTTGGTGATATTATGTTAGCCTTAACTACTGGCTCTTCCATAAAATCTATCTCTGTTGGTTCTGGTAAATTAGTTGGATTCGTAAGTTCTATCATCTCTCCATTAGTCTTTGTAACTTTATAAATAACTGATGGAGCAGTAGTAATAATATCTAAATTAAATTCTCTTTCAATTCTTTCTTGAATTATTTCCATATGAAGTAATCCTAAGAATCCGCATCTAAATCCAAATCCTAAAGCTATTGATGTTTCTGGTTCGAAATCTAAAGCAGCATCATTTATTTGTAGTTTTTCTAATGCTTCTTTTAATTCATCATATTTAGCACCATCTACTGGATATATACCTGAGTAAACCATTGGTACTGCTTTCTTATACCCTGGAAGTGCATGTTCAGTTGGTCTATCTGCTTCTGTTATAGTGTCACCAACTCTTGCGTCTGCAACATTTTTAATTGAAGCTGTTATATAACCAACATCTCCAGCCATTAACTCACCTATTGGTAATAGTCTTGGAGTAAATACTCCCACTTCTGTTACATCATAAACCTTATTTGTGTTCATAAGCTTAATCTTTGTACCAGGCTTAACTTTACCATCAATTACTCTTACATAGCATACTACACCTTTGTAGCTATCATAGTATGAATCAAATATTAAACATTTTAATGGTGCTTCTTCATCACCTGATGGCGCTGGAACTTTTTCTACTATCGTTTCTAAAACATCTTCTACATTTAAACCTGTTTTTGCAGATATCATAGGTGCATCATGAGCTTCTATTCCTATAACATCTTCAATTTCTTGCTTAACTTCATCAGGTCTTGCTGATGCTAAGTCAACTTTATTTATAACAGGAGCTATTTCAAGATCGTTATCTAATGCTAAATAACAGTTAGCTAAAGTTTGTGCTTGTATTCCTTGAGTTGCATCTACAACTAATACAGCTCCTTCACATGCAGCTAAGCTTCTTGAAACCTCATATGTAAAGTCTACGTGACCTGGAGTATCAATAAGGTTTAATATGTATTCTTCACCATTCGGACGTCTATAAACCAGTCTTGCTGCTTGAGATTTAATAGTTATTCCTCTTTCTTTTTCAATCTCCATATTATCAAGAACTTGTTCTTCCATTTCTCTTTGGGTAAGGGTTCCTGTTATCTCTAATAGTCTATCTGCTAATGTTGATTTACCATGATCTATATGAGCTACTATTGAGAAATTTCTTATCTTTGATTGTCTATTACTTTGCATATATCTTAACTACTTTAAACAATAAAGCAGCTTTTTCACCCCCATTTAATTAAATCAAGCTAAATTATAACATATATCACCGAGGAGGTGTCAAGAATATTGGGTTATAACTATAACTTATTACTGTGTAATTATTAAAAATATTATTCACCTTCTAAAGAATTAATAAAATCTTCAACTACGTTTTCCAATTCACCCTTATTTTCTATTTCCTTAACATTTTCTTTGCTCTCTGTTTTTTCATTAAACTTTTCTTCTATTTTCTTATAACTATTTTTAAAAAAATCTATAACAGGATTAAAAATTTTCAAAAACGGATTATTTTTGGTTAAATTAATTTCTTTTTTATTTATTTTTACTGTTGCAGAATTATCTCCCTCTTCTCCTAAATAAATTTTCATCGGCGATTTATCCATAATAAATTCTGAAAAATCCTCACCAAATTCTTCATTTATTTTATTAAAATTATCTTGGAAATTCCCCACAGGAGATAGAATTTCTGTATTTATTATATTTATTTTTATTACACTTACTATTATTAATATTGCAATTATACAAAATATAAAATACTTTTTCATAAAAAAAGCACCCCCTAACTTACTAGCTATAAGGATGCTCACTTTTTTATAATTTTATTCAATTATTTTTACTCTTTAAAGTACTCTGCTATTACTCTTGCCATATACTTAGCTGAAAGTTTTGCCTCAACTGATGTATTTACATTTGCTCCTACTTCCCAAACGACAATGTTATCACTCAAACTCATATTAAATCCATTTATACCTCCAATTTCATAATGGAATATGTCTTTATTTCTCATAAGTCCTGGAAATAAATTGTTTGTTATTCCTGCTAAACTACTAGCTAAAGCTGTATTAGCTTCCAATCTACTACTATTTACACTTGTTACAAACATTATTCTAGCTAAATCTTGTCCATTTATATTAGCTGTCACAAGATTCTTATCTTCCACAGAATCTCTGTGTAAATCTATTATCAAATCAAAATCTCCATATTCATTTAGATAATTTTGAAGGGTCTCCTGTGACCTATCATAACATACAGTATAATTATTATCATGAATAGTCTTATCATGTATTACTGTTATTCCATAGCCTTCTTCTAACTCTTTAGCTAAAACATCTCCGACACCTATTACATTAATATCTTCATTATCGGTATTCCATCTAGCATCTGATCCTATTTCTGCATAACCTTCATGGCTATGAGTATGATATATTAGAACTTTAATATTTAAAGGTTCTAATATGGACTTTAAATTTGGATCAAAAGCCTCACTTACTGCATTTAATTGCGCTAAATCTTCCTCCGTAACCTTAGCTATACTATTTTCACTTACTTCATATCGTGATAAAAACGGTATACTTGATTTACTTGTTACTTCCGGATTTCCTATATTCTTAAATAAACTTATCTCATTTCCTATAATGCTAGAAGTACTTATTTTAGTTAATCCTAATGTTTCTGCAATAACCTTCTTTAATGTTAGTTTGCTTTCATAATGAACACTTTCATCATAAACTGTTGTCTCGACTACAGGCATAGAAAAATTTAATAATTGAACATATGGCAAAGCCCCTCTTTCACTATAGCTATTTATAACATTAAAAGCTCTAAAGGCTAAAAATATAACAATCAAAATCATAACTATATATCCAATACTAAATTTTGTTTTTCCTCTTGCCCTAAGATTATTTATAGGTCCTCCTCTGTTAAACTTAAAGTTATTTGAATAATATCTTTCCATGTAAATATCCCTCCATACTTTTAAGTAAAAATCTAAATCTTAAATTTAGTTATTTGAACTTACATATATAAACTCATGTGAGTAGTATGTTTCTTTTATTATGTATATGAGGGTTTTACATAATTATTAATACAAACCAAAAATATTTCATACATCAAATTCTTAACTTTAATTATAAAAAAACTAGTAAAAGCTTTAAAAAAGACATTTTACTTATATAAAAGTTGTAAATATGGTAAACTTTCATTTTCATTTTTTGTATTCATAACCTGTAAAAATCTAAAAGAAAAAAATAGAATCACTATAAGAAATATTATATATTTGACCCTAAAACATTTTCTTTTTGCAATTTTATTTCTTATATCTATATACCCTTTCAAATAAAAATCCCCCCTTACACTTTATGTATATGGGAGGGTTGACATAATCATTCACCACTAGACTAATTTAGAAATTTATTTATATCTTCTAATTCCATATCTGGTTGAATTGCTATGTTTATTCCATTTGCTACAACTTTAGCTAAATTTTCTACAACTAAATCTACATCTTTAGGTGTAACCATAAGTTCTCCAACAAAAGGAGTCAATACTTCTCTTATTAATGCATTCTTTTCTGCACGATCTACTGAATGTAGCATATTATAGAACTCCTTACCTGTTTCTGCTTTACTAATTAGTTCATCTAATAATAAATCCATAGTATCATTAACTATAGTAGCTGCATGGACAACTGTAGGAACTCCTACTGCTATTACTTTACATCCTAAACTTTCTTCATTTATTTGCATTCTATGATTTCCTACACCAGCTCCTGGAGAAATTCCTGTATCTCCAATTTGTATAGTTCTATTAACTCTTTCAAGCTTTCTAGCTCCTAATGCATCTACACAGATTACTAAACTTGGTTTTATCCTATCTACTAAAGATTTAACTATCTCCCCTGTTTCCACTCCTGTTATTCCTAAAACACCTGGAGCCAATGCACATACAGGTCTTACAGAATCATCTATAGCATCTGGCATTAATTCTTTAATATGTCTTGTTACCATTGTTTTTTCAACAACTTTTGGACCTAATGCGTCTGGTGTAACATTCCAATTTCCTAATCCAACTACTAATACTAACTTATCTTTATCTATATCTACTAATTTCTTCAAAGTTTTACCAAAAACTTTTGATACTTCATCCATGCTTTCACCGTCATATAGTGCAAAATCTGGAATATCAAGGGTTATATAGTGGCCTTTTGGCTTTCCAAGTTCACGTCCAGCCTCATCACTTTCTATAGTTACAGTGGTAATTTTAACCTCTCCTTCATATTCTTCGTCAACTTTCACGCCATCCAATTCTCTCTTATTTTCTTCTGTATATGCTTGCTTAGCCTCGATTGCGAGGTCTGTTCTTATATTAATCATATCTTTCCTCCTTAGCTTTTCTTATATCATCAAAATTATTTTCCCAAATAACTTTTAATTTCATACTTGAACTTACAAAGTTTCGGTGTTATAATAACTTATGTTAAAAATGAACTCGTACGCAGATTCCCCAAAAACTGCAGAGGCCCTATAAAATTTTAAGGGGGTGAATTGAATGGCAAACATAAAATCAGCAAAGAAAAGAATTAAAGTTACTGAAAAGAAGACTTTAGAAAACAGAATGGTTAAATCAGCTTTAAAAACTGCTATAAAGAAGTTTGAAGCTGCTGTAGCTGCTAACAACGCTGAAGAAGCTAAAGCTTTATTCGTTAAAGCTGCTAAGTCTTTAGACATGGCTGCTCAAAAAGGAACTGTTCACAAGAACATGGCTGCTAGAAAGAAATCAAGATTAGCTGCAAAATTAAACGCTATGGCGTAATAAATAAAAGCCGGTGAGTAATCACCGGCTATTATTTTACCATAAATGTTTTAAAAAGCATAAGCTCCATTTCAGTTTGCTTATCTGATGCTGATGATTTTAATTTATTTTCTGCATCAACACATATCTTTATAAGCTCATTTAATTGTTTTAAATTAAATTTTTGACATTGATTCATTATTTTTTCACACACAAATTGTGGTAATCTGTATTTACTCATAAAAAAGTCTACTCTTTTACCCTTAGATAAATACACCTTAAATTCATACAATCTCTTAAAATGATTTTGTATAGATGTTATTATAAGCATGTGCTGATCTGCCTTAAATAATAATTCATCTAATAAATCTAACGCTTTTTCGACTTTTCTTTGTGATATGTATTCAACTAAATCAAATATATCATCTTCACTTTTAGAGTTTAATAATTTATCTATATCTTCTTTTGTTATTTCTCTTCCCCATGCATATGCATCTAATTTTTCTATCTCTCTTTTAATAATGTCAAAATTATTAGCTACTTTATCTGCAAAATATTTAACTTGAATTTTACCAATAGCTCTTCCTTTATCTTTAAACATATCTTCAATTTTCTTATAATATTTGTCTTTTTTTAATTTATCACAATGAACTACCTTCATATATTTATCTAAACTTGATAACTTTTTATTTTTTTTAGGATTTTCTCTTTTATCATTAAATAAATAATACATTATAAGGATAGTATCTGGAGTCATATTTTTTACATAATTCGAAACTTCAGTATAAATTTTAGTACCTTCTTTATCTGTTTTTTCTCTTAAAAAATTGGCTCTATAAACAATAACAACCTTTTTATCTCCAAAAAAAGACATAGTCTCACAAGCATTTTCTATTTCCTGGCAAGTTGTTTGCAATCCATCAAGCTTTATTAAATTTAAGTCTAATGAATCCTTACTTATAGTTCTTTTTACTATCGAATCAATACTCTCCTTGATTAATTCTTCATCTAATCCACAAAATATATATGAGTTAGCTATTTTATTTTTTTTAATTTCATCTTCAAACTGTTCTAAATTTATCAAGATTATTTTTCTCTCCTTATCACCTTGAAATTACTTTATCATCAAATATAATTACTTCTTGCAAGTCACCTGTGCTGAAATCTATTATATCATATTCAGTATCTATTTTCTCTTTATTCACCACTAACATATATTCTTTTTTAACAGTTTCTAATTTATAATTTTTTCCTTCCTTTTTTATTATTATTTTATCTTTTATGTTTATCTCATTAAAATCTTTATAAATATTATCCGACATAGTTATTTTTTTAAGCTTTACTTTATCTACTAATGCTTTTGTTTGAATTAATATATTCTCACCTCTAAAACTAACTAATAATGCTCCTTCTTTATAATATCTTATATTAGGAATAGGATTATAATTTAATATAAAAATATATATTAATGATATTATCGGTAGCAATATAAACTTTTTATAACCTTTCCTATAAAAATAATAAGTAATTATAAGAATAGAATAAAAAAATGCTATTGTAAAATTTAAATATAATATATCAATTTTATAATCCCAGAAGAAATCCATTATATTATCTATAAATTTAATACACCAATAACATAGATATAATAAATAGTTAAATACTGGAGTAATCTTATAAAATATCAATAGTAAATTTCCTATAAGCACTAAGATATTAATAATAGGTATTATGAAGATATTTCCTATCAAAAAATTTAAAGAAAATTCATTAAAACTATATATTAAAATAGGAAATGTCAATATTTGTGCTGATATAGATACCGATACCACTTCTCTAATCTTCTTAGGTAACTTATATAATTTTTTATTTAGTTTTTTATTAAATAATATTATTCCTAAAGTAGCTAAAAAGGATAAAACAAATCCTAAGCTAAATAAATCGTATGGTCTTACTATTAATAAGATTATTCCAGCTAAAGATATCGCTGCTATTGGGTTATAATTTCTCTTAACTACTAAAGCAAAGTTCATTATCAGTATCATAATATAAGCTCTCACAGTAGACGGAGATGCCCCTGTAAATAATACATATGCTAAAGCTATAACTAAACTTAATTTACTACCAAATAGCTTCTTTAGTATTCCATATACAATAGCCATATGAAGCCCTGAGACGGCTATAGCATGTGAAATACCAAATACCTTCATATCATCTCTATCTTCATTGTCAATGGCCTCAGAGTATCCAAAAGCTACTGATGTAATAAAGCCTGCTTTCCTTCTCCCTAACTTAGATTTTATTGCTTCATATAATCTTTCTCTTCTATAGTATAAATAACTTATAAAATCCTTTTTTAAAACATTATAACTTTCAACCTTGTACTCACCTATTATTCCTTTAGATAAATCTAGATTTTTATTAAATTTTCCTATTGCTAATATTTTATCTCCAACAACTAATTCATCAATTTCTATGTCTAAGTATACATTTCTCCCACCAATTTTACCTCTAACATAGTATGATTTTATAGTATCTATTCTTATCTCTTCAATATTATCTGGAATATAGTTGTAAAATTGATGATTATTAAATAATCCTACTGCAAAAAATAAAGAAATAATAGCAGTAATAAAAATACCTTTATAAAACAGTAACAACAGAAAAAAGCCACTGACAATCGCAATTGCCAGCAGCTTATCACTACTATATGTTTTATAGAAAAAAGATGATAGGATAAAAACTAAAAAAATGTAAGGTAGGGGATTATTTAAATCTATATCTATCTCTGATTTCATAATGGCAACACCTCATTTAATAAGTTTTGCCATATTGGCCTTATCTAAATCATTTTTAACCTATATCCCTATAAGTTAAATACATTATTTTTAAAGAAATTTTATGCTTACAAATAAATATACGAAAAATGATAGTGTAGCTATAATATGAAGCTTTCTATATAACTTAGGATTATTTTTAAAGAAATATCCTGTAAGTCCTATTAATATCATTATAATAGAAAAGCCTATATATTTTATGAAATCAGGTTGCCCAAATTTCTGTATTAACGCTATTATCATTGCTAATATTGATACGCTCCCTATAGCTATATGAGCTTTAATGTATTTATTCTTTCTAATTTTTAAAATCTTTGGTATATAATATAATATTAATGCCAGCATAAAAAATGATGACGATATTCTTTCCATAATACTTTCTCCTTTGTATAAATATATATCCTAATTAACTTTTTCCACTTGTGGTTTTATAGTCTTAATTCTAAACGTAAAGTAATAAAGTTTAAAAAGTATAAGACATACTAAAAATATTCTTAAATGTAGATTATCTATTAATATCATTGGGAAAGCTAGCATAAAATCAGCAAAAGCTAATAAGCACACTTTCTGTTTCAAAGTCATTGCTCTTTCGTTAACAAAACTTTCTAAATGCTTCTTATATACTTTTGTATTTGTAAACCATATATTAAATTTTTCAGATCCTCTAGCAAAACAGAATGATGCTAAAAGCAAAAATGGTGTTGTTGGCAATATCGGTAATGCTACCCCTATGGCCCCTAGTGCAAAAGCAATTAATCCTACAGTTATATAAATATACTTCTTTATCTTATTCATCTTAATATCCTCCCTACTTATTTAATGCATGTTTCATTAATTCTACTGGGTTATAAATTATAAGTCTCGGTCCTGAAAATTTCATAACTTTTTTGACTTTTTCCTTCATATCCTTTTTATAGCAATGTATAGGACATCTCGAACAAGTAGATTTATTTTCACCGAATTTGCAATAACTTAATCTTTTATGAGCATATTCTAATAACTCCTGACACTCATCACACAGTTGCCCATCTTTCATTCCATGTTTTTTTCTGCAATATATATCTATCATTAATTTAATAGTTTTCTTTTCCCTATCAATTCTCCCCATTATTAATTTCTCCTATCACAAATATTGTTGATAATCATTATCACCTAACAATTAAAATTAAAGAGGACTTTTAAATCCTCTTTATTTCATATAATTAATTCAACACAAGCTTGCTATTTTCTAGCTTATAAGTTTTATTACATACTGCTGTAGTTGATTTTCTATGAGATATAAGAACTATTGTTTTATCCTCACAGTTTTCTTTTATAGATTTTAAAATTTCGCCTTCATTTAAAGTATCTAAATTACTTGTAGGCTCATCTAATATTAATACGTCTCCATCGCTTAAGAATGCTCTTGCAAGACCTATTCTCTGCTTTTCTCCTGATGAAAGATTTCCTCCAAGCTCTCCAACTTTTGTATCATATCCCTTTGGCAGACTTTCAATAAATTCATGTATTGAAGCCATTTTAGCTGCCTTTACAACCTCTTCCTTTGATGCTTTGATATTTCCTATTTTAATATTATCTAAAATTGATTCATTAAATAGATATGTTTCCTGACTTACTAAAGTCTGGCTACTTCTTATAGAGTCTGTTGCAACCTCTTTAATATCCTTATTATCAAGCTTAATCTTACCTTCATTAACGTCCCAGAATCTCATCATAAGCTTAACAAATGTACTCTTTCCAATTCCACTCTCACCTATAAGTGCAATCTTATCACCTTTTTCAATATGAACAGATGTATTATCGAATATTTTTTCTTTTCTATTTGGATAAGAGAATGTTACATCTTCATAAGATATTGAATCACCATTTACTGCATGCCCTTCTAAAACTTCTTCTACATGAGGTTCTTCATCTATAAGATCAAATAATCTTTCTGCACATGCAAAAGTCTGAAGTAATGTATTAGATAAATTACTTAAAGCAACTACTGGTCCGAATGATGATGCTATTACTACTATTCCTACTAACATCCATGTAAATGAAAGTTTTCCTACTGAATATTGTTGGAATCCTACACCTACAAAAGTTAATATAGCAACCATTATAGTTAAATCAGTTATAGCTCTTATTATTCCTTCATGTTCTTTTATCTTATCAAGACTTTCGTTTATTCTATGAGATTTTGAATTAATCTCTTTTAATCTTTCTTCACCATTTCCAAATAATAAAACTTCCTTTAACCCTCTTAAAGAATCAAGTATATAGTTATTACATTCACCAAACATGTTTCTATAAGCTACTCCTGCTTCTTTTCCAAGACTTGATGAAGCATATGGTATAACGAATCCTACTATTAAGAAGAATACTACTGATAATAATCCAAACCATGGGTTTATCATATATAGAATTACTGCAATTATACTGTTTGTTATTACTGCAATTGATATTGGAGCTATAGTATGAGCATAGAATACTTCTAAAAGCTCTATATCCGATGTAATAAGTGATATAAGATTACCTTTTTCTTGACCTTCTAGTTTTGCAGGCGCAAGTTTTCTAAGCTTACCAAATATCTTATCTCTTAATATATATAGTATTTTAAATGCTATGTAGTGACCAGATAACTGTTCAGCATATCTTAAAAATCCTCTAAATACTGCACTTAAAACCATAACTACCATAGCACCTGTAAAGCTTATGAATGTTATATCTCCTATAAGTGTACCTATAGCTATTGCACCAAAGCTTGCTATTGCTATTGCTGCTAAAAATCCTATAACACCCATGCTTATAGTTATTAGCATAATTGGAGCTAACGGTTTTAATTCAACTATTAGCCTTTTCATTATCTGGAAGCCTGATCTTCTTTTCATATTAGCAAACCTCCCTTATCATTTCTAATTCATTTTGTTTATTAACCATATCATAATAATGTTTCTTATCATTCATTAACTCTTCATGAGTTCCATTTTCAACTAATATACCTTTATTCATAACATATATTTGTTTTGCATCTACAACATTAGCTAATCTATGAGATATTACTAAAATAGTTTTATCTTTAGAAAGTTCATAAATAGCTTCCCAAATACTTTCTTCACTTTCAACGTCTATATTAGATGTTGCTTCGTCAAATATTATCATATCTTTATTTGCAAGTATTACTCTAGCTAATGCTAATCTTTGTTTTTGACCACCTGATAAAGCACTACCTGCTTGTCCAACATCTGTTAATAAACCATCTTTTAATCCAGCTACAAAATCAAATAATCTAGCTGTTTTTAATGCTTTATCAATTTCTTCTTGAGTTGCATCTTTCTTAGCCATTAAAAGGTTATCTAAAATAGTTCCATTAAATATATAACTGTTAGTTGATACTAAAGCTATATTTTCATAAATATTATCTAATGATATATTTTCAATATTATTTTTGTTTAATAAAATTTCTCCACTTGTTACTTTGTAATTATTTAATATAAGTGATGCTATTGTACTCTTACCAGAACCACTTTCCCCTACTATAGCAACTAATCCACCTGGAGTAATCTCCATATTTATATTATTTAATACTTTTCTTTCACCATCATAGCTGAAATCAACGTTCTTTAATTCTACTGAAATTTCTTCAAATTTAGTGTTTTCTTTAACAGTTATATTTTTTTCTCTTTCTTCTGCATCTAAAATTCCAAACATTCTATCACTAGCTGCCATACCATTCATTGCAATATGGAAATATGACCCTAAAAGTCTTAATGGAATAAAGAATTCTGAAGAAAGTAATATTATTATAAGTAAGCTTCCTACAGGAATTTCACCATTATTAAATTGATGTAAAGCTACTATAGTTCCTGCTGCTGCTCCACCAAAAGCTACTAAATCCATAATAGTTATTGAATTAAGCTGCATACTTAAAACTTTCATTGTTATCTTTCTAAACTTTTCAGACTCTGTATTCATTTTTTCATGTCTTTCTTCATCGATATTAAATACTTTTAAAGTAGTTAATCCTTGAAGATTTTCTAAGAAAGTTCCACCTAAGTCAGAGTAAGATTTCCAATAATCTTTTAATATTCTCTTTGCAATCTTTTGGATAGCTATTATTGATACTGGTATAAGCGGTACACATAAAATAAATACTAATGCAGCTTTAAATGATATAAAGCTCATAAAAATAAATAGTGTTACTGGTACTAATAATGCATAGAATAATTGAGATAAATATTTACCGAAGTATATTTCTAACTGTTCTACACCTTCAACTGCAACTTGTACTACAGCTGATGTACTTTCTACTGAAGTATAACCTGTTCCAAGCTTTAATAATTTTTTATATATAAGTTCTCTTAATGTTACTCTTGCATTTGCTGATGCTGCATTAGAAAACTTAGCATATAAAATATTGCTTAAATATCTTATAGCTAACAACATAACAATTATTGCTACTGCTCCTAATAATGAAATTGGTCCAACTACCTTAAATTCTGCCATAGCAGCAAAAATATTACTATTGATTAAATTTAATCTTTCTCCTAAATATATCTTATTAATAAATTGCCCTATTAAAATTATAATTACTATATTACATAGCACTGCGATCCAATTTGCTAATATAGTAAGTGCTATATACTTTTTTGAATCTTTACAAAGGTTAATTAACCTTTTATTTATCATCATAATATCGTCCTCCATTGATATTTCGTTTTAATTGATAACTCTTATCACCTTATTTAATATACACTAATTGATAATTATTATCAAGTTGTTTTTTAACAATATTTCAAACTTTTTCTTTAAAATAAAAAAGTACTTATAATCATTTTAATTATAAGTACTTTTATAAGTCTATCTTTATAAAATTGACTCTTTTCTTGTTAATTGTTATAAGCATATCAATACCTTCTAATTAGATGCTATTTGTTTAATTACTGTTTCTAATGAATTCACTGTACTCTTATGATTTCTAATCACTGTTATATTTTTCTTGTCTGCTTCTTTTTTAGCTGCTAATACTAATTTATGCGATACTACATCTGTTAACAATATTACCGCATCTGGTTTTCCTATTTTATTTCTAAACCCAGTTTCCATCTGTGTAAAAACTTTAGCCTTACAATTATATTTTTTACACATATCAATATACTGCTTGCTCATTCTATCATGTCCACCAACAATTACTATACTCATACATACTCACCCTTCTTTTATATTGGTTAATTATAGTTAATTTTTATACTGCTACACCATCCAACTCACTTATAATATTTTTTAAATTGCAAAATACCTTGTGAGCAGAATCCCCTTTTAAAATATACTTCACCGTTTTTTCTTTTATCATGTCGTAAGTATTAAAAACTTCTTTGGCAGTACTATAATCGTTATACACTCTCCAATACCCACAAGCTAAACACTTCTTAGTACTACAATTCATAAAGTCTTTTACATCTTCAAGAGGATACCCTAAAAAAACTCCTAATTCATGAGGGCAGTTAAATTCATTATATCTTCTTTTTAATTTTTCTAAATAAATATCTAAATCATTTTCATCACTATATCCAATCTTATTTAAAAAATGCTTATTTTCTTGTTTAAATATATAATTAGATAATTGTTTTTTATCGTATACTAAAATAATTAATGCATTTTCACATTCTCTCAAACTAATATAGTTTATGTCTATAGACTTCAAAAATTTTTCTCCATACTTGCACCATTTTTCATAAATACTATCAATACCTTTTTTTAGCGTTATTGTTGCCGACGGTTTTGCTTCTGATATCACTAGAGATGCATTAAAAATCAAAAACTTTTCAATACATTCTCTTTCTTCCATATTGTTTAAACTTTTGTAAAAACCTATTGTACTCATTCTTAACTCCTATACTCCAACCTCTATTTAATATTGATATTCATTCTCAATTACTTAATATTTTATATTATGCTTTTTTCCTTGTCAATATGAATGTATATATTTTCAAAAATATACCCTTGTAATTTTGTAGTTCTATTATTACATTTTATTTTTAATAATTTCATACTCTTTATCTTAGAAAAGAGAGAAAATCTATCATTAGACTATCTCTCTTACAGTTATTTTATTTTGCTATTTTAATACAAATGATTTACAATCTGTACATTCAGGAACTGTAGGATTTGCTTCATGAGTTCCAACTTGTATAGCATTTAATGTACAATAATCTGCTGAGTTAGCATGATGCTTGCATTGTTGTACGCTACATTTGATACTTTCATTTTTATTCATTTTTACACCTCCCTTGTCATCAACACTAATATTATTCTTCTATTAACCTTTAATTATTCATTAATTTATTACTAAGCTTTTTAAATCTCTCCCTTTTGAAACTTCTTATTTATAACTATATTTATTTTCGTTTTTTATTTCTAATATTTCTATACTAAGATATGATTTCCCCAATCTGTTAATATACTCTTAATATTTGTAAAACAAATGCTTTTTAAATTTTATCTATATATTTCTGTATTTGATTTTAATTAAAGAATTCATAAAAAAGTAGGATTTAATTTAAAAATTAAATCCTACTTTTTTTCCTATATTCTATATTATTTATGACTTCCACAATCGTGATGAACACAAATATTCGAATTATCAAATTCTTTTAGTTCATTTTTATTAATTAATTCTATATTTTTTTCTACTGTTCCATCAGTAGCTTTAAATACTTTTATTCCCATAGACTTTAGTTTGCTAATAGCTCCTTGCCCTATTCCTGAAACTACAATAGCATCAACTACTTCTCCGCATAAAGCTTTAATAGGTTGGCATTTACCGTGCTCATGATCTAAGTTACCGTTGTTTATAGTTTTTACTTCCTTTGTCTCAGAATCAACTACTATAAACATTTTAGCACTTCCAAAGTGATTATATGGGATACTGTTCATTCCTTCATTAGTGTTAATTGGAAAACAAACTTTCATATTTTTAATCCTCCTTTAAAATATTCTTACAGCAATTTTTCATTGACTTACAACTATTCTTGCAAACAGAAATATCGAAGCTATTTTCTTCTTCATTTAACCCGTCACTTATTAAATTGAAATCATCATTAATTAACCCTTTTATAAAATTAATAGATTTTTCTAATGATTCTCTATTTAGTTCATACATAAGATGATATCCTCTTTTATATCCAACTATTAAAGAAGATTCCTTAAGTACTTTTATATGTTGTGACACAGCTGCTTCTGATATATTTAAATGCTTAGCTATTCCTTTAGCACAGATGTTTTTATGAGAAACTAATATTAAGATTTTTAATCTTGTTTCATCCGCTATAGCTTTAAAAATTTTTATTCTTTCTTCCATAGGTACCTCTTTATTTAATTAAGCAATTACTTAATTAAATTATATTCCTATATTTTCCCAATTTCAAGTGTAAATAAAAAAATAACTTCTAAAAAAATTTTAGAAGTTATTTTTTAGATTATTGTTTAGTTTTAGGATTAAAAATTACAGCCATTAAATATCCAAAAAAGATTGCTGCTGTAATGCCACCGGCAGCTCCAGTTATTCCACCAGTAAAGGCTCCTAATAATCCATCTTTTTCAACACCTTCAATAGCTGCTTTAGCTAACGAATTTCCAAAGCTAGGTAATGGAATTGTAGCACCTGCTCCTCCTATTTCTATTAGCTTATCATATAACCCAAAGCCACCTAAAATTGCTCCTATTGTTACAAAAGCAACTAATATTCTTGCTGGAGTCAACTTAGTTGTATCCATTAATATTTGTGCAATTACACAAATTAAACCACCTACTACAAACGCACTTATATAATCCACTTATAATTTAGTAAACTACCTTTAGTCTACTAAAATTCACCTCCTTAATCAATTTCAATAGCAACTGCATGAGCTATTCCTGGAATAGATTCACCTTGAAGAGATGTTGTTGGACTCATTAAAGCTCCTGTAGATACCAGTAGCATCTTTTTTATCTCTCTTCTCATTAATTTCTTATAAAAATATCCACATGTAACTACTGCAGAGCAACCACATCCACTTCCACCTGAATCAGTTTTTTGTCTTTCATCATCAAAAATCATGTCTCCACAATCTACATAAACATCTTTAATATCATATCCATATTCAAGTAATAGTTTTTCTGTAATCTCTTTACCTACTTTACCTAAATCTCCTGTAGCTATAACATCATAATCACTTGGTTTTCTTCCTGTATCCTTAAAATGATTATAGATAGTATCAACTGCAGCTGGTGCCATTGCTGCTCCCATATTATTTGAATCTTTTTCACCGTAGTCTTTAACAACACCAGTAGTAACATATGTAACCTTTGGAAAATCTCCATAATTTGAAAGTACCATAGCACCTGATCCAGTAACAGTCCATTGTGCTGTTGGATTTCTTTGTGATCCATATTCTAATGGAAATCTAAATTGTCTTTCTGCTGAACTAAAATGTGATGATGTAGATGCTACTACATATCTTGCAAAACCACCATCTACAAATAAAGATGCCATACTTAATGATTCTGCCATAGTTGAACATGCACCATATAAACCAAAGAAAGGTATATTTAATTCTCTTGCTGCATATCCTGACGAAACTATTTGATTTAAAAGATCCCCTGCAAAAAGATAATCTATATCTTCTTCTTTTAAATTTGCTCCTGAAATAGCTCCTTTTATAGCTGTATACATCATTTTTGATTCTGCTTTTTCGAAACTATCTTTTCCTAAAGTATCGTCATTAATAATCTCATGAAAATACTCTTTTAATGGACCGTCACCTTCTTTAGGTCCTACTATTGAGAATGTTGAAATTATCTTCGGAGGATTTTGTAGTTTTATAGTTTGTTTTCCTATTTTTTTTGCTGCTGAAGTCATAATTACCTCCTATATCATTCCAAATAATTTTAATACATAATATACTAAACCTACTAAGACTGAAGTACCTATTCCATATACAAGAACTGGGCCTGCTATAGTAAACATTTTTGCTGCTACTCCAAATACAAATCCTTCTTTTTTGAATTCTATTGCTGGAGCAACCATTGCATTAGCAAAACCAGTAATAGGAACTACAGTTCCAGCACCTCCAAAAGTGGCTATCTTATCATATACACCTAATCCTGTTAACAATGCTCCTAGAAAAACCATTATTACAGGAAGCCACTTTTTAGCCTCTTCTTCTGGGATTCCATATTTAATTAGCATATTCAAAATAAATTGGCCAATTGTACATATAATTCCACCTACTATGAATGCTAATATGATATTTTTAAAATATTTTGGCTTAGGTTTTGCTTGCTTACTAAGATCTTGAAATTCATTTAATATCTTTTCTTCTTTCTTAGAAATGTCAGCCATAATAATCTCTCCTTCCTAACATATATGTATTATTCCTCTAAACTCAAAAAAAATGCCTAAAAAAGCTAATTCTCTAGTATATTTATCTATTAAATTTTTTTATTATTAATAAATAAAAAAACACCATATACACTTTAATGTGTTTTAGGTGTTTTACTTACTTCTTTTATTTATTCTATTTTTCATTTTCTTTAGTTTACACATCCTCTAATTTGCTTTTCATTTGCATTAGTACTTTCTTTTCTATTCTCGATACTTGAACTTGACTTATACCTAATAACTTTGCAACTTGAACTTGCGTCTTATCTTTAAAATATCTTAGCATAATTATTTGCCTTGATTTATCATCTAGACCTCTTAATGCCTCTTTTAACGCAATCTTATTTATCATACCACTATCTTCTTCACCATTTTCACTTAATTTATCTATTAATAAAACTGGTGATCCATCATCTTGATGTATTGTATCATAAAGATATGATAATCCACTTGCTGATTCCATAGCAAAGACTATATCTTCTTTATCAATACCTGCATACTCTGATAATTCATCAACAGATGGTTCTCTTCCTAGCTTTTTAGTAAGAATTTCTCTATCAAAATGTATCTTTCTTGCTAAACTCTTTACATTCCTACTTACTTTTATCATTCCATCATCTCTTATGAATCTCTTAATCTCACCGATTATCATAGGAACAGCGTAAGTAGAAAACTTTACATTATATTTATTATCGAAGTTTTTAATAGCTTTAACTAAACCTATAGATCCAATTTGAAAAATATCCTCATAGTCATAGCCCCTATTTAGAAACTTCTTACTAATTGATGATACTAGTGGCAAATTCATCTCTATTAATATATTCATTGCATCTTTATCACCATCTTTAGCTAACAGTATTAATTGAGAATTATCATTGTAATTAAAGTCTTCTTTTCTTACATTACCATTTTTCATAATACTCCCCTAACATAATTAATTAAATTTTTTCTTCATGATAACTCTTGTACCTTTTCCAAATTCACTTTCCACATTTAAACTATCCATAAATGTTTCCATAACAGTAAATCCCATTCCTGATCTTTCTAGGTCTGGTCTTGATGTATAAAGAGGCTCTCTTGCTTGTTCTACATCTTTTATTCCTCTACCATTATCTATTATAGTTATAGTCACTTCATTACTACTAATTGATGCTTCTATCCTAATTATTCCCTCTTTTTTATTTTCGTAACCATGAATTATAGAATTTGTTACAGCTTCTGAAACTGCAGTCTTAATATCAGCTAACTCATCTATAGTCGGGTCTAATTGAGAAACAAATGCAGCTACTGCTACTCTTGCAAACCCTTCATTTTCTGACCTACTTACAAATTCTATACATACTTTGTTATCTAACATAAAAACCCCTCCATTAAATGCATTTAATAGCTTCTTCTAAATTTTCGTAACTATTAATGATTTTATATAATCCTGATAGCTTAAATACCTTATCAACTCTGTTATTTACTTCAACAATACATACATTTCCATTACGCCCTTGAAGTTTCTTAGACCTTCCTATAACTACACCTATTCCTGAACTATCCATAAAAGTAACATCTTTAAAATTCATAACTAATGATTTAATATTATCTCTGTCTATTCTATCATCTATCTTAACTCTTACTTCTTCAGCACTATGATGATCTAATTCACCAATTAAATAAACAATTAAAGTGTTATCTTGTTTATCAAAATTTAGATACATATTAATCAACTCTAAATATATTATTTAGAGTTACACCCCCTTTTTCTTCCTTCTTTTTCCATAATTTTAACATAATGTATGTTAAGTAGTCAACTTTTATTACATCTTATAATTTAAAATTTAATTATAAAAAGGTATCATTCACCCAATGATACCTTTTTATAACTTCAACATTTTTTAGATTTATATTTATTTATTTCATTATTTACTTCTTCATAGAATTTATCTATAGTTTCTCCTTCACTTAATAACAATACTTCTATAGCATCATTTAATGTTTCCATTTCATATAAATGAAATTTATTTTCCATTATAGCTTTTTCAACATTCGGAGTTAAAGTAATTTCATCTTTGTTAGCTGCTGGTAGTAAAACCCCTTTTCCTTCTATAGTATCTATTATCTCGCAAACTCTATAAAATCCTTCTATTTTCTCATTTATTCCACCAATAGCCTGAACTTCTCCAAACTGATTTACTGAACCAGTTACTGCTATATTTTGTTTTATTGGTTTTCTACTAAGAGCAGATAATATTGATATTATTTCAGCAATAGATGCACTATCTCCTTCAACCAATCCATAAGTCTGTTCAAAGCTTAAATGAAAATCTACAGGAATTTCTTCATATGGATTTAAAATATTAGTTAATAACCCTTTTAATATATTTATAGATTTTTCATGAATCTTTCCGCTTAGATTACTTTCCTTTTGAATATCTACAATTCTTCCTGTACCTTTATATGCAACACAAGTTATTCTCATAGGTTTTCCAAAAGTATAATATCCAGTATCTAGCACAGCTAGTCCATTAATAGCTCCTATTCTTTCTCCTTTAACTGAAATTAATATCTTTTTTTCATTGTATAACTTCATCATTTCTTTTAATATAGCTTCTTCTTCATAAGCAACTTCTATTATTTCTTTCTCTGTTATTTTATCACTCTTAGTTTCAACTGCATAATGGTTAGCTAATAATAATAATCTTTCTATAGTATACTTTTCTACAAATAATTTATTTTTACAACTAGCTTTTCTAGATAAATATTTAAAAATCTCTCTTAATCCGTTGCTAGTTACTTTCAATAACTCTTCTTTTCTTATCTTATTATTTATTTCACTTGTTACAGTCTTTATAACATCATCAGTTATTTCAACAATCGGAGAGAATTCTGCTCTTAAAGGGAATAATTTTCTAAAGTCTTCATCTGAATTATATAAGATATCATATGAATCATAATCACCAATTATAATTACTTTAACTTTTATAGGTATAGGTGCTGGCTTAAGTCCACTGACGTTGATAAATTCCATATAACTTTTATTGTTATCAAAAGATAATGTATTAGATAATAGTATCTTCTTTAAATAGTAATAACTTGAAGGATTTGTAGCTAAAGAGCTTAACCTTAAAATTAAACATCCTTCATTAGCTTTTAATAATGATCCTGCTGTTATTAATGATATGTCTGTAGTATAAACTCCATTATGATTTTCATACTCTATTGTCCCAATCAAATTATTTAAGTTAGGATCTTCTTCAAAAATAACTGGTGGACAAGGACTCTTACTATTATCTACTATAACTTTAACATCATATTTATTTAGAACTTCATATATTTCATTTTCATCGTCTTCAAGACTCATGGTATAGCACTCTACAATATTTTCTTCTATAGATGTAAATAATTTTTCTAAATACTCGTAAGAATCATCATCTGTTATAAATTCTATTAAGGCTTCATCCTTATATTCTTCCATATTATTAATTAAAAACTTAGTGTATATTTTTTTAAGCTTTTTCATAGACTTCATCTCTAAATTTTTTAGTTCTTCTAAAACAACTTCTGCTCTCTTTTTTAACTTGCCTGCATTTTCAACTATTATTTCTTTCTTATCATCATCTAGGCTATCATATTCTTTTTCTGTCATTGCCTCTTCCCCATTCAAAGGAATAAATGCAAATCCCTTAGAACTAGCCTTTACTTCAAACCCCTCTTTCTTTGCTGATTCTATAAGCTCATTTATACACTCATTTCTTCTTCCTTGAATCTCTTCTACTAAAAAGTCCTTCTCTTCTTCTGTTGACTCCCTATAAAAATCATCTATTGTTTCTAAGTATGCATTTTTAATTCCTTCCACCGTTTCCTTTAATTTGTTTCCCTTTCCATTTGAAACAAATATAGCTTCTGGCTTTTTCTCATTCCCTATAGTTACGTAGCAAATATCTTTTGGTGAATTTAGATCTTTATATTCATTTTCAATATAACTAATTAATTCTTTTAACTTATCTTTTGAAAATGAATCTATTAAATATAAATTATATCCCTCTTTATCTATGCTTAGTGCTCTACTAATCCTCTTATATGCTTCATTAAATTCTGGAATCCCCTGTATCTCCTTAAATTCATCGTTTTCTGGTATTGATAAGTCAAACAATATTTCGTTTGGATTTAGTTCTTTTCTCATAAACCTCCTATCCAAAGTATAACTTGATTAAAATCAGTAGTTTTTACCTTTATACAGTTATATATTATATTAATATTCTCATATCTAAATTTTAGGTAATGTTTTTTCTTAAAACTAAAATTTATTTTTAAAATAAAAAGAACCACTATTTAAAGTGATTCCTTTTTGATATTTTTATATTTATTTTTAGTACGTAGAATTTGATTCTTTTCCTTCACAAATAGCTATTGATGCAGATGCACCTATTCTTGTAGCTCCATTCTCTATCATAGTTAAAGCATCTTCTCTACTTCTTACTCCACCAGATGCTTTTACTCCCATATCTGGACCTACAGTTTCTCTCATAAGTTTTATATCGTGAGCAGTTGCCCCACCTTTTGAGAATCCTGTAGATGTCTTAACAAAATCTGCTCCAGCTTCTTTTGATAATTCACAAGCTATAACCTTCTCTTCATCTGTTAGAAGGCAAGTTTCTATTATAACTTTAGTTAATGCTTTTCCTTTTGCAGCATTTACTACAGCTTGTATATCATTTTTAACGTATGCTAAATCTCTTTCTTTTAATTTTCCAACATTTATAACCATATCAACTTCAGTTGCACCCTTTTTTATAGCATCTTCAGTTTCAAATGCCTTAACCTCTGTTGTTGTTGCTCCTAAAGGAAATCCTATTACAGTACAAACCTTAACTGGTGTTCCTTCTAAAATTGTAGCAGCTTTAGCTACCATAGATGGATTTACACATACTGATGCAAAATTATATTTAACTGCTTCTTTACAAAGTTCCATAATTTCTGCTTCAGTTGCTTCTGGCTTTAAAATTGTATGATCTATCATTCTTGCAATATTTATATTTTCCATACTATACCTCCAAAAAATAAATGATGTATTCTAATTACTAATTATAATCTACAATATGTAAAATGAAAAGCATTTATTCAACAATTACAGTAATGCATATTTTAATTATTATACTGTATAATTAAACAAATTTTAGAAATTCTTAAAATAATGTTAATTGCTCAACCTTTTCTTCTTTTATACTACTTACAGTTAATCCTATTAATCTTATAGTTTCACTAAATACTTCTTCTTCAATTATTTCAGTAGCAACACTATAGATATCTTCAGCTTTATTAATATAATATAAAAGCGTTTTACTCCTAGTATGATTTATAAAAGAACTAGTTTTATATTTAACTGTAACAGTCTTAATAAATATATTCTTCTGCTGTAAATAATTACTTATCTGTAAACTAAAATCTTCAATATACCTCTTTAACTCTTCTTTATCATCGGTATCAGATTTTAAAGTAGTTTCTTTTCCATAAGATTTTCTATCTCTATTTGGTGTAACAGCTCTATTATCTATTCCTCTAATTCTATTATAAATATCTATACCATACTTTCCAAAATACTCTATAAAAAACTCCTTAGGATGAGCATATAAATCTTCAATTTTATACATTCCCATATTATTTAAACGTCTAACAGATTTTTGTCCTAGTCCATAAATTTTAGATATAGATAAGGGTTTTAATATTTCTGGAATCATATCTTCAGTAATAACCATTATTCCATTAGGCTTATTCCAATCTGAAGCAAGCTTAGCTAAAAATTTATTATATGATATACCTATAGATAATGTTAGTCCTACCTCTTTATATACTCTTTTTTTGATATATAAAGCAGCCTCTTTATAATCTTCAAATCTGCTATTTGTGATATCTAAATATGCCTCATCTATTGAAAGAGGCTCTACTAAAGGTGTTATTTCTCTAAATATATTAAAAATTTGTGCAGATACCTCTTTATATCTCCAATATCTACCTCTTAAATATATTCCTTGAGGACATAACTTTTGAGCCATAAATATAGGCATTGCAGACTTAACCCCATATTTTCTTGCTTCATATGAACACGTTGATACTACACCTCTTTCACTTACTCCTCCAACTATTACAGGTTTACCTTTTAGTTTTGGATTGTCTCTTTGTTCTACCGATGCAAAAAATGCATCCATATCAACATGTAATATTATCTTGTCCATATCTACCACCTAGTTTAATACTTCTGAAAACATACCTTTATTTTTACTATTTATAAAAGATAATATTCCATGCGCTAATAACTCATCTATATAAACCTTATTTTCTGAATTATTGCAAAAAGCAATTATTGAAATAGCTATTATAGTTCTGAAACCTTTATCTATATAATATTCGTATTCACTTTCTTGATCACATAGCTCTTCGATTACACCTTCTACTAAATCAACATTTCTTCTCGGATTAATATTGTATAGTATTCCTATAAGCGGTAAAAACTGATTAGCAATCTTTATGTTTCTTTTTTCTAGTTGTTGAATAAACTCTACGCTTCTATACATATGCCCTGATGAACCGTTTAAAAGTATTGCATTAGCTAAACCTTGAATTCCATTTTTAGATCTTATATTAGCATCTGCAATATGCTCAAAAACATTTTCTACAAAGTCATTTATAACGTCTGGCTCAATATCATTTAATGCCCATAAAGCACAAACTAAATAATCATCATCTTGTGTTATATTATAATATTTTTCTTTTAGAACATAATAAGTATCTAGCATCTTCTGTACTAATACTTCTTTATCTTTATCTCTTCCATATCTAGCTAAAACGTACGCAGTAAGAGCCAAATGAGCTCCTTCTACAAATTTTTCTTCTAATATATTCATGTAGTCAAACATATTTTGAATCAATTCTTCTTCTATACTCTTATCTAAAGATGCAATAAGTATTGATATTAAATACAGAACATCTCCTCTAAAAATAGACAGCCTTGGTGTTGATGCTTTTATATACTTTCTAATTTCTTTAATTCTTTCAACTGGTATTTCACTCTCATAATGCGAAAATACTAATGATGCAAAATGGTTTAATAAATCTCCATCATTTCTTAATTCCATCCTTGCAATTTTATAATTGTTAACAGTTAAATTAATTCTATTTAAAATGAAATTTTCCATTATTTTTTACCTCTCCTCATTGGCAATTATCAATAAAAATTTAATTACTTCTACATTATACTATAAAATAGTGTCAATTTTATATCAAAATGATATATGTCATAAATTAATATACTTATATTAAGTAAATTACTTAATACCATTAAACAGTATCATAATTAAAAAGGCTACTTAGTAAATTAAATAGCCTTATACATATATATCCTAAACTCGGATACCTTTGAGATTTAAAGATACTTTTAATTGAAACTTCAAATCATCACTTATTTTATTATCTCCATTTATTAAATTATAAAACTCAATAAAAGTATCCATATATTCTGTGGAATTTTGAATCTTTGGTAATCCATCAATATCACGTATATATTGATATACAAGGTCATTGCTTATATCATTGGAGAATTTTTCCCTGTAGAAATTTATCATTCTCTTATACTTTTTATAAATATTATATTTTTGAGAAGTTGTTATTCGAACTATAACTATAATTGCAACTACTAGTAGAAAAATACCAACCAATAAATATTTCCACACTTAGTTATCACTCCTCTTCTTATAATTTTGTAGGAGTATATAAATTACTGCCTAATATATTATATTCACTTTAACAATTTTTTCTATATTTTTTTATAATTATTCTAAATTATTAACTAAAAAAAATTCAATATTCACTTTTTATCCCTTTTTCTTTAAAATATTTTTGAATGAATTTATACGTTTCTGTTTCTTCTGGTAAAGTTCCTAAAACATACATGGAAAAGCACTGTGCAAAATACTCTTCTGAATTTACTTTTATATACTCATACTTAACATTAAAATTGCGATAATAGAATTTTTCACCATCAGGAAATATTAAATCCTTTTCACTTTCATATATTTTTCTAAATCTATATGTATCTGATATTTTTATAAATGGTAATTCATTATAACTTATAGCATGTCCAATCTCATGAAGCAAAACCACTTCATTACTGTAAGTCTTCTGTATTGTAATAGTCTTGCTTCTATGAGAATATTTTGATGTAACTCTTCCATATTCACTATTCTCACCTATATCATCTGTGGTAGTAATAGTTATTCCTATTCTATATAATTTTCTAATTAACTCTTCTGGAACTCTTCTCAAAGTTTCTTCTATATTAAAATACACAGGTTCAATCATATCCTCAGATTTTAATTCATTTATCATTTCATCAACGGAAATCTTCTTATCCCTGTAGTTATATATCTCTGTTATTGATGGACATAATAATATTATTGTGATAGCCCAAAATGCCATATATATTAATTGTAACCTTATAATTTTTTTCATCATATTTACCTTCAAAAACATATTTTTATAAATAATATGAAAAAAAAAGATTATTTAGACTTGCGGAGCACTTTGTTTATTCATATATAAGATTACTTTTAAAATATACTATATTTACCTTAACAAATACTTAATACATCTCCTACTTCATAGGTGTTATTCATATTTAATTGTATAAATTTCAATTATTAATCTTTACTCTATATTTTTAGATAAAAAATAAACCTCGTTAATTCTTTAAAATCAACGAGGTTTATCTTTTATATTAAAATTCTAATATCTCTATCTGAATTTTTTATTATTTTGCGTGTTCTTCAACAGCAACAGCAACAGCAACTGTCATACCAACCATTGGGTTGTTACCAGCACCGATTAATCCCATCATTTCTACGTGAGCAGGAACTGATGATGATCCAGCGAATTGTGCATCTGAGTGCATTCTTCCCATAGTATCAGTCATACCGTAAGAAGCTGGACCTGCAGCCATGTTATCTGGGTGAAGAGTTCTACCAGTACCACCACCTGATGCAACTGAGAAGTACTTCTTACCTGCTTCTACACATTCTTTCTTGTATGTTCCAGCAACTGGGTGTTGGAATCTTGTTGGGTTAGTTGAGTTACCAGTGATTGATACGTCAACACCTTCGTGATGCATTATAGCAACACCTTCTCTAACGTCGTTTGAACCGTAGCAGTTAACCTTAGCTCTTGGACCGTTTGAGTATGCTTTTGATTGAACAACTTCTAATTTTCCTGTGAAGAAATCGAATTTAGTTTCAACATAAGTGAATCCGTTTATTCTTGAAATTATCTTAGCAGCATCTTTTCCAAGACCGTTTAAGATAACTCTTAATGGTTCTTTTCTTACTTTGTTAGCCTTTTCAGCTATTTTGATTGCACCTTCAGCAGCTGCGAATGATTCGTGTCCTGCTAAGAATGCGAAACATTTAGTTTCTTCTCTTAAAAGCATAGCTCCTAAGTTACCGTGTCCTAAACCAACTTTTCTGTCATCAGCAACAGATCCTGGGATACAGAAAGCTTGTAACCCTTCTCCGATAGCTTCAGCAGCATCAGCAGCCTTTGTGCAACCTTTCTTTATAGCGATTGCTGCACCTAAAACGTAAGCCCAAGCAGCATTTTCGAATGCGATTGGTTGAGTTTCTTTAACAATTGTATATGGATCTATTCCGTATGCATCACATACAGCCTTAGCATCTTCTAATGTTTTCATTCCGTATTTTTCTAATACTGGAGTGATTTGTCCTATTCTTCTTTCATAACTTTCAAATAATGCCATGATTAAATTCCTCCTTACAAATTATTCGTGTCTTGGATCGATTAATTTAACAGCGTCAGCAACTCTTCCGTATTGTCCTGCAGCTTTTTCTAATGCTTCATTAGCATCCATTCCCTTACCGATCATTTCCATCATTTTTCCTAGGTGAACGAACTTGTAACCGATGATTTCATTATCTTCATCTAAAGCGATTTTAGTAATGTATCCTTCAGCCATTTCTAAGTATCTTGGTCCCTTATCTAAAGTTCCGTAAGTAGTACCAACTTGAGATCTTAATCCCTTACCTAAGTCTTCTAAACCAGCTCCTATTGGTAGTCCACCTTCAGAGAAAGCAGTTTGAGATCTTCCGTATACGATTTGTAAGAATAATTCTCTCATTGCTGTATTTATAGCATCACAAACTAAGTCTGTGTTTAAAGCTTCTAATATAGTTCTTCCTGGTAATATTTCTGAAGCCATAGCTGCAGAGTGAGTCATACCTGAACATCCTATTGTTTCTACTAATGCTTCTTGGATAACTCCATCTTTAACATTTAAAGTTAACTTACATCCACCTTGTTGTGGCGCACACCATCCGATACCGTGAGTTAATCCTGAAATGTCTGATATTTGAGTAGCTTGTACCCATCTTCCTTCTACTGGAATTGGAGCACATGCGTGATTTGCGCCTTTAGCAACAACGCACATTTCTTCAACTTCTTTTGAATACATCATATTATATTTCTCCTCCCTAATTTATAAATCATTTAGCTTGTCCGATTAAAGCCAAATTTAATAACTGGGTCAAAATCCATCCCTATGGGATAAATCTATCCTACATCTAATATAATAACAGATGTAAGTCTATGTAACAAGAATATATTATATTTTTTTCTATAATAATTCAATTTAACTGTAAAAAAAAGTGGATTTACCCACTTTTTTTTAGATATTTTTATTTAAATTATCCTAATGCAACATCTAATATCATCATTGTTATAAATCCAAGTATTAACCCTATTGTTGTCAAATTTTTATTTTCTATAGAAGCTTCAGGCAATAATTCTGACCCTACTACTGCTACCATAGCTCCTGCCGAAAAAGCTAATAAAAAAGGTAACATGCTTCTTACAGTAATCGCTGCTACGGCACCAAGAACTCCAGCCACAGGCTCTACTAATCCTGAAAATTGTCCATAAAGAAAACTCTTACCTACTGATAACCCATCTCTTCTTAGAGGAAGTGATACTGCAGCACCTTCCGGAAAGTTTTGAAGTCCAATACCTAATGCTAAAGTAATCGCAGCACCTATTGAAGCACTTGGAATTCCCGCTGCTACACCACCAAAAGCAACTCCTACAGCTAACCCCTCTGGTATATTGTGAAGAGTAACAGCTGTAACTAACAATATGCTCTTTTTATATTTTTTAGCTATTGAATCAACACTTGTTTCATTACTTTTAGTAATAACACCATAAGAATACTTGTCCATCATTTTATCAGCCAATATTATAAATACTCCTCCTGCAAAAAATCCAATTGCAGGTAACATCCATTCACTATAGCCAAGTTCTGTACATAACTCTATAGAAGGATTTAATAATGACCAGAAACTTGCGGCTACCATTACACCAGCACCAAAACCTAACATAGTATTTAGTATTCTTCTATCAACACTTTTAAAGAAAAATACTAAACCAGCACCTAATGCTGTAATAGCCCATGTAAAAATTGTTGCAAATAAACCTTGTAAAACTGGATTTAAATTCATAAACCATTCCATACCTTAGTTTTCCCTTCTAATAACACATAGTTCTACTTATAAACAATATATTGCAAATTACTACAATTAGTTCCTATATTCCGTCTAGTTAACTACTAATTTTAAAAAGATATTTGACTATTTATAAAAATATAAATTTATTGACAATAGTATATGGTATATGTTAACATTATTGATGTAGATTATTGAGTCGGCATGGCGGAACTGGCAGACGCACATGACTCAAAATCATGCGGGAAACCGTGAGGGTTCGATTCCCTCTGCCGGCACCATTTACCAAAACGCATTAACGCCAATAGTTTAAATCACTAGATTTTAACTATTGGCGTTTTTTGTTTTTATCATTTATCCACTCCCTTTTCTTATATTATCTCTAATATTTTTATAATCTAGCAAAAATTAATTTATAAAGTTTCAAATTTAAACTATACTATTATTAATTAAATTTAACTTAAATATAAGGAGGCTAACATGTCGTTACTACAAAAAGGTGATAAAGTTGGTATAGTTGCTTGTTCAAATGGTCAGTCACTTTTAAATAAAGAACGTATAAATGAACTTTTAAAAACTCTTAAATCTATGGATTTAAATCCAATATGTTCTGACTATATTTATGCTAAAAACTCTGTTTTTAATGGATCTGCTAAGGAAAAAGGTGAAAGTTTTATGTCCTTATACAGAAATATCGAAATTAAAGCTATATTTGACATTTCTGGTGGTGACTTAGCTAATGAAGTACTTCCATACTTAGATTACGAATTTATTTCTAAAAATCCAAAGCCAGTATTTGGCTATAGTGATGTAACTACTGTATTGAATGCTATTAATTCACAGGCTTCAATTCCTACATATCTTTATCAAATTAGAAATCTAATATACGATTTTAAAGAGATGCAACAAACAAATTTTGAGAATAGTGTCTTCAATGATAAAAATGACTTATTTAATTTTTCTTATAACTTTATTCAAGGTGAAAAAATTGAAGGTATTGTAGTTGGTGGTAATATTCGCTGTCTTTTAAAATTAGCAGGTACAAAATACATGCCTGATTTTACAGGAAAAGTACTATTTTTAGAAAGTATGGGTGGAGAAGCCGCTCTTATGTCTGCTTTTTTAAATCAACTTAAGCAATTAGGAGTATTTGACAAAATTAACGGTTTAATTCTTGGAACCTTTAGTAAAATGCAAGAAAATAATATTTCACCATCTATAACAGAACTTGCACTAAGTATAATAGACACCCCTACACTCCCTATAGCTAAAACAGAAGAAATAGGCCATAGTAGTAATTCAAAATCTATAATAATAGGTAAAAATATTGTTCTTATAAAATAAAAGAGAGTTGTACCATCACAACTCCCTTTTATTATTATTTCATATTATTTTATTCTATACCATCATCTTTCTTTTTCTTAGTAATTGTAAATCTACTTTTAATTACAAAAAAAGATTATACTAATAAAGAATCATCTATAAAATTTTAAACTTCTATTAATTTATACTTTTTACTTTCTAAGCCCAGCTTTACTGCATAATCTATGCATACTTTCCAGTAAGTTTCTCGATGAGTATTTTTAAAATGATTATTAAAATCATTATTATGCTTATGTCTTTGCTCATCTAAATAGCTTCCTTGTAAAACAATCTGACTATTTACTACATCAGCATAAGCTTTATCTAATGCTACCGGACCATACGACACAAGAATTCCTATATCTGAAGTTATAGCTATATCATTTTCACTATGACAATCTTATTTATTTTAAAATTAAGATTTATAAATATCTACAAAAATGCCTGAATATCCTTTAGTTTCTAATTCCTTTTTTCTTTGTTCTGCATTTGATTTTTCTTTAAAACTTCCACAAACAACTCTATAATACACATCTTCAGTTATAGATGGCTCTCCTGGTTTAGATAGTTCTATCCCACAAATTTTAGCGATATATTTCGCTATTAAAAAGCCTATCTTATCTATATTAGCTTGAATCTTTTTCAAATCACTTGTATCAATAAAACCAACTTCAATTATAGCTAATGATATTCCAAGCCCCCAAGCATATCTTATTTCTTTGTAATAATCTGTATAATCTAAAGTTATCCCATCACTTCTCAAATATATTTTCCCAGTATTATAATCTCTTGATTTAACTCCTCTATTTGCTATACCTAAAGTCTCAGAAATATTTTTAACTAGATTAAAGTCCTCTGTTAAATACTTTTCTCTTGATGGAACAAATATCTCTGTACCTGTTCCTCCTCCAGCATTAATATGAACTGATATGCCTGCCTTAGCTGTATATATATTTCCATCTAAATCATTATCCGCATAATTATTTTCATCTCTATGAATAGATAATGCTGTAGTTTTCAAATAATTAATTGCTGTTGTTACTATTTTGTCTGCTAAATCATTTTCCCTTACTGTTCCATAAACAGCTCCTGGATCATAAACTCCTGTTTTCTCACTAATTCCATGTCCTTCAAAAATGAAAGAATTATAAGTTACCATTTACCTTCACTCCCTTCAAAGTAAAAATGTATTAATTTTTATTATTTTACATTTAAAAAATATGTTAAACTTCTTTAATTTTACTCCTTTAAAATTTTATAATTTTTAATATTCTTATTGACCTACTATCACAATAGTGATACTATGTGTATATAATACATATACACACTTAGGTACGGAGGTGTACACTTGGATATTATTATTAGTAATTCCTCGCCAATAGCACTATATGAGCAAATAGAA
Organism: Clostridium sp. NSJ-145; assembly: GCF_021044725.1. Taxonomy (NCBI): domain Bacteria; kingdom Bacillati; phylum Bacillota; class Clostridia; order Eubacteriales; family Clostridiaceae; genus Clostridium; species Clostridium sp. NSJ-145. The sequence goes on along the minus strand of NZ_JAJNOS010000012.1, from coordinate 56,924 downwards.
AACCAACTTAAAAGTCAGATACTTAATGGGAAATTAAAACCTGGTGATCCTCTTCCTTCTATAAGAACATTAGCTAGAGAGCTAAAGGTAAGTATAATAACTTCAAAAAGGGCTTATGAAGAATTAGAAAAAGACGGGTTTATACAAACTGTTGTAGGTAAGGGAACTTTTGTTTCTGGTGCTAATTCAGAAAGATTAAAAGAAGCTGCTATGGCAGAAATGGAAAGCAAATTAGAAGAATTAATAATTTCAGCAAAATCTCTAGGATTATCTTTAGAAGAATGTATTGAGATATTTAAAAGTATTTATGAGGAGGTATAAATATGAATGCTATTAAAATTAAAAATTTACAAAAAGACTATAAGGATTTTTCACTAAATATAAAAGAACTAAATGTTCCTACTGGATATATTACAGGTTTCATAGGGCCTAACGGTTCTGGAAAAACAACTACTATTAAATCTATTTTAGGAATGGTTAAACCTACTAATGGAAATATAGAAGTTCTTGATTGTGACATTTCTAAAGATATAAAAATTAAACAAGATATAGCCTATGTTGGAGATGTATCTGGTTTTTTAGAAGAAAGTAAAATATCTAATCTTCATAAAGTAATTTCAAATTTTTATTCAAATTGGGATGAAGAGCTATATAAAAAATACATTAATGAATTCAAAGTAAATGAAGATAAAGCATATAAAGATCTTTCAAAAGGACAAAAAAAGCAATTTGAACTTATTATGGCTTTAAGTCATCATCCAAAGCTTCTTATTATGGATGAACCAACTTCTAGCTTAGACCCACTTATAAGAAATGACTTTCTAGAATTGATGCAACGTCATATGGAACTTGATAATATGACAGTTTTTTATTCAACCCATATTACTACTGACTTAGATAAAGCTGCTGATTATATTGTAATGATTTATAATGGCAATATAATTCTTCAAGATGAAAAAGATTCAATATTAGAAAATCACATTATAGTTAAAATCAAAAAAGACCTTTTAGATAATAATCTTCGAAAAGAATTTATTTCTTTAAAAGAAAATTCTTTTAGCTTCGAAGGTCTTATGAGTAATAAAGATAAGGCATATGAACTTTTCGGTGATGAAGCTATTTATGAAAAATGTACTCTAGAAGATATATTAATGTATTATACAAGGAGGGCTTAAGGATATGAAAAATTTAATAAATTTACTTAAACTTCAATACAATTCACTTTTTGCATTAAAGAAAAGCTTATTAATTCTTGTAGTTATGGCTATATTTTTTGCAGTATTTCAGCCATTTATGATAGTTTTTGCAGGTGCTATGTTTTTAATGATTTCATGTTATTCTTTAGTCTTCTATGAAGAAAGAAGTAAAATGAACTATTTAATATATTCTCTTCCTATAACTACTAATGAGTATATTTTATCTAAATATATTTTTGGTTTATTAAATACAATTATATCTATGGGAATATCAGTACTTTTAGCTTCAATAATAAAATTTATTGGATATAGCTCTGATGTAAACTCTATGCCGATATATGCTATAGCTCTTTCCACATTATCTATAGGCATATTTTTCTTAGCAATAGTTCAGCCAGCTGCTTTATTATTAGGAACTGAAAAAGGAAGATATATACTTGTATTTTTAGCAGTACTTCCTATTACTTTTTCTACTTCATTAGTTCAATTATTACCTGAAATAAATATAACTATTAGTCCAACTATGATAGGAATATTAATAGTCCTAGCTTCAATAACAATACTATTAGCTTCATATTTTATTACATGTAATAGATTTTCAAAAAAAGAAGTATCCTAGAAAAATATTATATGTCAATACAAAAGACCTTAGTATCTTAACTAAGGTCTTATCATCTAATACATTTTATTCCCTTTTAAACTTAAATAATAATTAGCTTCAGTAAGTTTCTGATATGGGGCAACCCAAAGTCCTCCTATCCCTAATGTCAATGCAGCTACTATCCACCATCCTATAAATGATAATTCTAAAACAAAAAAATCTGCCTTATAACCCTTCATCATCTCTGTACTTTCACTTAAACATTGTGTTATTGATTTGCTACTATCTTCAGCTAGTATAAAGAATGCTTGTGAAAACATTAATGCTACAATTATCCCTGGTACTATAAATAAAATAGTTCCAATAGCAACAGCAAGTGAAATCAAGATATTTAATCCTAATGTTTTAAGATATATATTAAAGTATGAAAATAGATTTTCTACCTTTGGTTTTTCTATGTTGGTTGCAAGATTTAATAATAATTTACATAATCCAGTAGTTATAACTCCACCTAAAAATAAAGATAATAGATTAACAGGAACGGAAAGTGTTAATCCATCTAATCCAAATCTTTCACCGATATTATAAATCACATCAAAATCTGTAAAAATTGCTGCTAATAATACTGCTCCAATGGCTATTCCCCAATTGCCTCTTAATTGTTCCTTAGCTCTAAACTTTAATTCTGATCTTTCCATAAAATCACCCCTTTTTATATAAATCATATTATTATTTGTTTATAAATATACATATAATCACCTTAATTAATTTACATCACTTAGGTTAATACTTATTTCTCATATTCATACATATAATAATTACACTTTTCCATACCTAAAGACTCATAAGTCTTTTGAGCATTATGATTTTCAAATTCTACATATAGCCTTACACCACATATATTTTCATCTTTATCACACATTTCTTTTACATGATTGTACAATCTTCTAAATACCCTTTGTCCTCTATACTCCTTATCTACATATACACTTTGTACCCATATAAATAAACCATTTCTCCAATCACTCCATTCATATGTATACATAATTTGCCCCACTACTTCATCATTTATTTCACAGACATGATACACACCTTTTCTTTTATCTTCTAGTAATGCTCTTACTCCGCTACGTAATATATTCTTATCTAATCTCTTGTCTTCTGTCTCAAAAGCTAAATTATAGTTAAATTCTACAATCCTTTCTAAATCTTTAAGTTCAGCTTTTCTAATTATCATACATTGCCTCCTATTTCAATCCTTAAACCTTAATTTTATTATTATAATAATTTTATATAATTATAATATAATAACCTTTATTGTTAAACATTATTTTACTTTATATTTAATTTTATCCTTTTATGTTATAATGATTTTTATACTATTGTTTTAGGAGGAAATTATGTTATATAGAGAATATGGTCAAACTCATGAGAAAGTATCTATACTTGGTTTTGGATGTATGCGTTTTCCAACCATAGATAATAAAATTGATGAAGAAAAATCTACAGAAATGATTCAATACGCTTTATCTAAAGGAGTTAATTATTTTGATACTGCTTATACTTATCATAATAGCGAATCTGAATCTTTTGTTGGTAAAGCTTTAGAGCATTGCCGTAAAGATATATTTATAGCTACTAAATTGCCAAGTTGGTTAATAAGTAGTAGAGATGATATGGATAGAATATTTAATGAGCAGCTAAATAGGCTAAGAACTGACTATATAGATTTTTATTTAGTACATGCTTTAAATAAAGAGTATTTCACAAATTTAAAGGATAATGGTTTATTTGAGTTTCTTGATTCTATTAAGAAAAGTGGTAAAGCACATCATATCGGATTCTCATTCCACGATTCTCTGGATGTTTTTAAAGAAATAGTTGATTCTTATGATTGGGAATTCTGTCAAATCCAATATAATTATCTAGATACAGATTATCAAGCTGGAACTGAAGGTTTAGAGTATGCTGCTAACAAAGGACTTGGTATAGCTATAATGGAACCTTTACGTGGTGGTAAACTTGCTTCCAATATTCCTAACGATATCCAAGATTTATGGGATACAGCAAATAATAAAAGAAATCCTGTAGAATGGGCATTAAAATACTTATGGAATGATTCGCGAATTAGCGTAGTCTTGTCTGGAATGAGCAGTTTTTCTAATATTATAGATAACATTAACTTTGCAGAAACATCAACTCCTAATTGTCTAAATGAAGAAGAGCTTAATTTAATTAGTAAGGTTACATCTTCTTATAAAGCAAAAATCAAAGTAAATTGTACTGAATGTAAATATTGTATGCCTTGTCCAGTTGGTGTAAATATCCCTAGAAATTTTGATTTATTAAATAAGGCTTCATTATTTGAAGATATAGAAAGCAGTAAAAAATCTTACAATTCAATGTCTGAAGAAAGTAAAGCAATTTCTTGCGTAAAATGTGGTAAATGTGAGAAGCTTTGTCCTCAAAGCATTAGAATTAGAGAAAAACTTGAAGAGGTCGTTAATACACTAGGAAAATAAAATCCTAACTAACACTAAAAAGAAATATGCCTTCGGCTGATAAACTTATCTATGCCGTAGGCATAAGTTCTATTTTCTATTTTCTATTTTCTATTTTTATAATTTGCATTTACAGTTTCTTTTCCATTAGTTGTATTAACATCTAAGTTTTCTATTTGATAATTCTTATCTTCATTTTCTAATGTTATAGCTCCATTTGTAGTTCTAAGTATAATATCCTTACTATAACAATTATATGCTTTTATAAGACCATTTGTAGTTCTTACTCTTATATCATTTGATTTTATATCCTCTATATCAACTAATCCATTAGTAGTTTCAAAACTAATAGATTCTGCGTTTATATCTTCAGCTACAACTCTACCGTTATTAGTATTTATTTTAACTTCACCTTCAACTGTTATATCACCTATTTCAAAGTTTCCATTTGTAGTTTCAATATCAATATTACTTGCTTTAATATCATTTATCTCTATATTTCCATTAGTTGCTTCTACAGTATAGTTCCCAATTATACTTTCTGGAACAATTATCTCTACAGTACCAGCAATACTTGAAAAATCAAAAAGATTTATAGTTCCATAGCTTTCTTTTCTTTTTATATTTATAGTATCTTCATTACTATCTATTGTAAATTTATCATTTTCATTATTATACCAGCAATTAACTATTATCCTATTATTAGTCCCACTATAAATTTCAACCTTAGTATTGGGAACATTTAAGTTAAATTTAATATTACTACTAACTACATCTATTTCTTGCGTAAACGATTCAGCTACACCATTAAACTTTACTCCATAATTACCAAAACTGATTCCTCTAAAAGCTTCTCCTGTTGCTAATAGTCCAATGCTTCCTACAATTAACATAATAACCGCTAGTATAGACGATATTAAAAAATACTTCTTCACCTTTTATCCCCCCTAAGATATTAAGCTTATATTCCACTTAACATATTTAATCATTAATTTAACCATTCCAATAGCTATTGCAAGTGCAGCATTAAATAATAATATTCCTACACCAGCCATAACAAAAGTCTTTAATAATCTGATTCCAATATTTACACTAGTATTTAAAAATAATATTGCTAAAGAACTTCCAGCTACTGCAATTCCGCTTACCCCTACTGAAAATGCAGCTACTCCAACTCCAAATACTACCCATGCTAAAAATAAAAAATTAACTATCTGCATAAATACAAACAAGGCAATATTCCCACTTTTAACTTTTTTAGCTTCATAATTACTTTCATTTACTCTATATTGAGCCTCTGTATTCTTATATTCTTTACTATTATCTTCATAGCCAAGCTCTTCGATATATTGTTTTGCTATTTCTTTTGGATCTCCCAATTTATTTAATATTTGTTCTAAAGATTCACCTTCATCTAATAGCTCATTTATATGCATACTATAATCTTCGATTATATTTTCTATTTCTTCTTTTGGTAATATTGATAAATTGCTTCTAAGGTTATATAAGAATTCACCTTTAGTCATTTTATTCACCTTCCTTACTATCTTTATATTCATAACTTAAAACCTTATTAACACTTACTACAAACTCACTCCACCCTTTTACCATATTCTCATAATGAATCTTTCCTTCTTCTGTAATCTTATAGTATTTTCTCTCCTTGCTACCTTCGCACACTTTAGTATAAGTCGAAAAATTACCTTCCTTTGTAAGTCTTCTCAATATAGGATATATAGTATTTTCTGTAACATCCATATCTGCTTCTATCTCCTTAACTACCTCATATCCATACATATCCTTCTTTGAAATAAGAGATAGAACACATAACTCTATAATTCCTTTTTTGAACTGAGTATTCATTTCCTCACCTCTTCACAACTTATTGTGTATTACACAGTATATTATATTACTATACTGTGTAATACACAATACTTTTTTATATTTTTTTCCATATTCATTGTAAAAATACTCATTACCGTAATACAGTTCATCATAATCATATATTAATTTAAACTTATTTATTATTAATTAAATAAGGAGCTATGCATTTGCAACAGCTCCTTATATTACTTACTTTTATTTCATCTTCTTTAATGCCTTTTTCATTTCATTTAATGATGAAGAAAAATTCTTCTTTACAGCATCTCCTAAATCTTCTATCTCATCAATGATATTGGATACTTCATCTGCAATTTCCTCAGTCATTCTTCCTTTTTTAATCACTTTCATCAATCCATTTATTTTCTTTTCTAACTTTTCGTGAGCCATAAAATTAAACCTCCAAGTAAAAAAATAAATATTTCATAGAATATTTTATCCATTTTTACTACTTTAATTCACTACTATTTTACTGTCTGGTATAATAAAAAGGCTCCTATAAAATAAAACATTCCTAAAAACCCTAATGGAGTTATTGCTATAAATAACCCAATTATCATAACTATAGGATGAACACCTATGAATGAAGCTACAAGATTTTGCTCTAATAACTGTCTCACTAATGCAACAATCACATATCCAATTAAAAGTATTATTGCTGCTGTTTTACTTCCGCTAAAATACATAATTATTGCTAAAATTCCATATACAAGGCCAGCTCCTATTATTGGTAAAAAATCCAAAACGGCAGTTAAAATTGCTAATGGTAAAGCATAACTTACTCTAGCTAATGTAAATATCACAGAACTTATAAAAGCTATCACTAGCATAATTAATAAATATGCTTTAATATATCCACCAAAAACAGAATTCATTTTATCTTTAACAGTTGAAAATAGCTTATGTCCTTTTTCAGAAAATATGTTTTTAACTCCTATTTGAATGTTTTCTATTTCCTTTGTAAAGAAATACGTTGATATCAATGTAACAATAACTGTTATAAGTGCTCCTGGAATTGAGCCAGCAAGACTTAGCATTTTCTTTCCTAAAGTTGTTGCAAAACTACTAATAACTTTTACTATAGTCATAATGCCTTCATTTATTTTTTCAACAATACTTGGGTCTAAATTATTTAATCCTGCTAATATGCTACCAACAAAACTATCTATAGCATTTATTATTTCCTCCACTGTTGATGGATTAGTTAAATACTCTAAAAGCTTTCCTGTCTGCAAAATTATTTCATAAAGAATTGCACCTAATGCTGATAACATAAGAATAACTATTGTTATTGTCAATAAAAATGAAACAAATCCATTTGTTAGTTTAATTTTCTTACTATTTTTATTTAATAATAATATTTTATTCTTTATAGGTTTTAGCAATATCGCTATTATAAAAGCTATTACAAAAGGAAATGCATATTTTAAACTAACAGCTAAAAGTATAAATCCTAATGTATATATTATTAAAAATTTTACAACTTTTTTTGCCCAATTTATAAAATCTTGAGAAATATATTCTAAAATACTGCCCCTTTTTAAATCCACATCTATTATCCTTTCTTAATTTAAATTATATCAATTATTATGTAACAAGTAAAAAAATGTAACCTAAACCATAGGTTAAAATTCAACTACATCGAGGTGAAAAGACTACTGTCGCGTCAGTGCCTTTTCACCTTTGATGAAGTTAAACTTTCCTAAGGTTCATCATACTCTATTATAAAAATTCTCTTAATAAATCTTTTCTTGCTTCATATAATTCTTCTTCATTTTCTTTTAAGTCATTCCAATATTCACTATTCCTGTGTAAAGCCTTTAGCATTTTAGTTACTTTCTTACTAGTTACATCATTATCTCTTGCTAATGTTGCAACTGTTAAAACAAAAGTCCCCACATCCTGTGGATCATCTAGAAGGTTATCATTGCTAGCTATTAACTCATCTATAGCCTCAGCTTCATCCATTCCTTCCATTAAGTAACGTTCAAATTCTTCTTTAATATCAACTGCTAAATCATCATCATAAATATCTAATCCCCAAACACCCATATCAAGTCCCTCCTTATATTTAACTTAATATTTTTTTAATTAACCACACTTGTTGATATTATATGACCTTAGTATTTATAGTATTATATGAAACTTCTTAAATTGTGCTATTTTTTTATATTATTTAATTATGAAATTTGCGTGACTTCCATCTTTTCCTGGCGTTATTTCAAGCCTTGCATCCACTCTTTCCTTTAACTCTGGAACATGGGATATTACCCCTACTAATCTACCTAAGTCTTGAAGATCCATTAAAGCACTTATTGCATTATCTAAACTTTCTGAATCTAAAGTTCCAAAGCCTTCATCTACAAACATAGTATCAATTTGTACGCCACCTGCATATGACTGAATAACATCTGCAAGACCTAAGGCTAATGCTAAAGAAGCTTTAAATCCTTCTCCTCCAGATAAAGTTTTAACATGTCTTTCTTTCCCAGTGTATGCATCTATTACTTCAAGTTCTAATCCTGATTGTTTTTGTCCCTTTTCCCTACTTTCTTTACGCTTTAAAGTATACCTCGAATTAGTCATTTTGCTTAATCTACTATTAGCAGCTCTTATAATATCATCAAAATATGCTGCTAATACATATCTTTCAAAGGTAATTCTCTCTGCATTATTACCTTTTGCTAATTCTGCAAGTTCGCCTATAACTTTATATTTTGCCTCATCTCCTTGTATTTTAGTTGTAATATCCTCTATACTTCTTAAACTACTCCTATTGTTACTTATTCTTGAATATATTTCTTTTGATTCTTTATTTAATAAAGTTATTTCATTAAGCTTTTCATTTATTAAAATATCATATTCTTTTAAATCTACTTTTATCATGTTTTGAGTTTCTTCACTTATTCTTTTAAACTCATCCTTTTTAGACGTTAACTTATTATAATACTCTCTTATATATGTATCTTTTACATTTATCTCATTATCACTTCTCTTAGCGTTATTATAATCATCTATATCCTTAAATAAGCTTTCTTGTATCTTTTGATTAAATATAAGTTTTTTATTACCTACTTCATCTAAATACCTTTCATTAAGCTCAGTATAATTGACTACATCTTGCTTTAATTTTGTTAAAGTATCTTTAATATCATTAAATTCTTTTTTAGTTAATTCTAAGTTCTCTTCTAATTCTCTTATTTTAGATGTAATTCTAACATCCTGCATTCTAAGTAAATTATCATCTTTTATATCCTCTGGTAATATTGATTTAGCCTCAGCTAAAAGACCTTCTTCCCTTGTTAAACTACCTAAGCTATTTTGTTGTCTTTTTTTAGCTTCTTCAATTTTACTTTCTTCTATCTTTATTCTCTCTTCTAATGCTTTAATCTCTTTATTAACATTATCTTTATTTATTATAACTTTAGAAATTTTATCTTTTTCTTCTGTTAATTCTTCAATCTCATTTTTAAGCTTTATTCCACTTTCAGTTACAGCTTTTTTCATCTCATCAAATTGAAGTTTTATATCACCATTAAAATTAACAACATCCTTTATTTCATCTAATGCTGCTTTAATTCCCTCTTCTAGCATTGAATCATTAGTAGCTTTTTTTATTGCAAGCTCTTTCAACGCTTTATCATAAGCATTCTTTTCAGCTTCATAAATATCCTTTAATTCTTTAAGCTTCTCTTCAGTTGGTACATTTTCTTGCATTTTAGCTAGATTAGGATGACTAGTTGAACCACATACCGGGCACTTACTACCCTCATCTAAGTTTAAAGCTAAGATTCCAGCCAATCCCTTTCTAAATAAAAGATCACCGTTTTCATATTCCTCTTTTTTCATTAAGTATTTTTTTTCTAAACTCACTACCCTTAAAGCTTCTTCGTTATATATTTTAATTCCATTTTCGTAAGCTAGAATCTTCTTAAATACTGACTTAGCTTTTAATATTAAAGCTTCCTTTTCTCTTAAAGAGTTACTAACTCTTACAAATAATACTTCATTCTCAGCTATACTTTGTTGTATTTCTCTATCCTTTTCAAGCTTTTCCTTATCGCCCTTTAAGTCATTTTCTAAAAGCTCAATATTTTTTGTTTGTCTATTTAGTTCATCTGTAAGTTGTTTTACTAATATTTCTTTTTCCTTATAAATCTTAAACTTCTCAAGTTTCTTTTCAACTTCCAGTTTTTCCTTTATTAAAGCATCCTTTTGCTTTATTTCTAATTCTGCCTTTTCATAAGCTTTATTTTTAACATTAAAAATAATTTCACTATCAACTAAAGCTTTCTTACTACTTTCTAATCTTGTAGTATTATCTTTTAATTTTTCTTCGGCTTCAACTACTGATTTTTCTAGATGAATAATATCCTTTGCTTTTTTAGCTTTCTCTAGTAAAACCTCTTCTTTCTTAATCTCTTCTTCCTTATAATTTAATAACTCTAGTTCATTAGATACCCTATCTTTTAACAGAAGCTTTTTATTATCTTCTTCAGCTTTAAATCTATTTTCTTCTATTCTCTTTTTGTCCTCATTTAATTTTTCTATCTTTGTGTTAATTTCTTTTTCATCAGATTTATCTTTTTCAATAAGAGCTTTAGTTAATTTAATAATCTCTAATACATCTTTGTCTACACTATTTATCAATTTTCTTAGCTCATCATTTACTACTGGATCTATTTTACTAATAAAAGCATCTCTTCTTTGTTTTTCCGATAAAACTCTATTTCTAAGTTCTGTACTTTTATCATCTAATTTCTTTTGAATACTAAGAAATCTTTCTGTTCCAAATATATTTCTGAATATCGGCTCTTTATCCTTACTTTCAGCTTCTAATAATTTTTTAAATTCACCTTGTGGAAGCATAACTATTTGTTTAAATTGGCTAGCATTTAACCCCAAAATTTGCTGTATCTTTTCTGTTGCCTCTGATGGTCTTGATATTACTGTTTCATCATCTAAATAGAGTTCTGCTTCGTGCTTTTTATCTATTTGCTTAATAGTACCATTTTTATATACCTTATCTACAGTTTGAGTTGGTTTTCTAATTATCTTATATTTTTTCCCTTTTGCTAAAAATTCTAATTCTACATACGCAATATCTGTTCCTTTAGCATGATGGCTTTTTAATGACTCCATAGTCCTACTTGTGCCACTTGCCTCTCCAAATAATGCAAATGATATAGCATCAAAGATAGTGGTCTTTCCTGCTCCAGTAGGTCCTGATATAACAAATATATTACTCCCTTTTATTTTAGTAAAATCTATTTCTTCCTTTCCTGCATAAGGTCCAAAAGCATTTATTATAAGCTTTAATGGTCTCATATATCACTACCCCCTTCCAATTTCCTCTAAAACTTTATTTAAAACTTCTATTCTTTCTTGATCCATCTCTTTCCCTTTTATGCTTAAATAAAAATCTGTAAACAGCTCTGATTCTGATTTATCTCTAAAATTATTTCCTGCTGAAGTTTTACTATCCACATTTTTTTCTCTCGAATTTACCATTTTTAATCCCATTACATTTGGAAATACAGCTCTTAACTTTGATATTGCATCAATAACTTCACCTTCATCAGTAAGATTTGCAAATATATAGTCATTTAAATTTTCACCTTTATGTGTATCTCTATCTATAAGTTTTTCTAAAGGTCCTTCAACAACTCTCATATCTCTTAATACCTGTAGCTTTCTTAATTCAACTTCTATTTCTCCTTTTTCATCTAACGTGATTATAGGTATGCTTTTATTTTGCTCACACTCTGATACTGAATATTTCAATAGAGAACCTGAATATCTTATTCTGTTTCCTCCAACCTTTTGAGGTCTATGAAGATGTCCTAAAGCAACATAATTAAACAAGTCAAAATTTCTTCCATCTATTAAGTCTGTACCCCCAATAGATAATGGTCTTTCTGAATCTGAAAGTTCTAAATCACCTTTATTCTCTTTATCTTCCATATTAAAAGTTACATATCCATGAGTTATTAAAACATTTCTTTCATCTTTATTTATATCTTTTTCTAACTCATTAACTAAAAACTTCATAGCATCATCATAAGTTCTTATTTCATCATTTTTATAAATCAATCTAACTTTTGCTGGATCAACAAATGGTAATAAATAAAAGTTAACATTTCCAAATTCATCTTTTATAGTTACCTTTCTTATTTCTTTCTTAAACGTTCCCTCTATATATAATCCTTTATCTTTTAGCAACTTACTTCCAAATGACAACCTCTCAGGACTATCATGATTACCTGAAATAGCTAAAACAGGTATGTTTAATTCTAAAATTATTTTACTTAATACATTATCCAATAGTTCTACAGCCTCTGCTGGTGGTACTGAACGGTCATATATATCACCTGCTATTATAAAAGCATCTGGTCTTTCTTCTTCTAATAATTCTATTAATCTATCAAGATAAAATTTTTGGTCTTCTATCATAGAAAACTCATTTACAATTTTTCCTATATGCCAATCTCCTGTATGGATTATTTTCATCTATTTCACTTCCTTATACTTAGTAAATTTACATAATTTTATTATATCAAAATACAAGTAACTACTATATAAAAAATTAATGAACAAAAAAATAAGTGCAACCTAAGTTACACTTTATATCTTTCTATTCAAAAAACTCTTTTGTATATTCAACAATTCCACTAACTCCGATTAAGCTACCATCGTTTAGCTCTTTAACCATAAAAGCCTCATCTGGTACATCAAAAGGAGCTTTTATTCCATATTTACTTGCAGGAACAAAACCAAATTTAGGGTAATACTTATCATGCCCTAAAACTATAACAGACTTATATCCTAATCTTCTAGCACTTTCTAATGCAACATTTATAAGCTTACTTCCAATTCCTTTACCTTGATACTCAGGTATTACAGATACAGGTGCTAATGCTAATGTTTCAACACTCATATCTCCATTATTAATTTTTGCTTTAGTAAGCATTAAATGAGCAATAACTTTTCCATTATCCTCTGCAACTAATGAAAGTTCTTTTATAAAGTCATCACTTTTCCTTAGTCTATTTACTAATAAATGTTCTGTTCCATCGCTATGCACTGCATTTTTAAAAGCCTCTTCAGTTAGTCTTTCTACTACTTCATAATCTTTTTCTAACTCTTCTCTTATATTTATCTCCATATTTTCTCTCCTGCAATAAATAATATTCTCTACATATTTTAATATATTTTTACCATAAACTTCAAGTTTGTCTTATATAATCTTAGACTCTTGCTCTTATAAAAAGTTTCACTTCGTAGAAAAATTCTTATAAATTTATATATTAAATCCATACTAATAATAGAGGTGATACAAATGAAAAAATTTTTAACGTTCTTATGTTTATTTTTAACTTTCTTTAGCCTAACGTCATCTATCTGCTATGGTGAAGAATTAGAAAAAAATAAATTTACTCTTAATCCATTGCCATATGAATATGATGCTTTAGAACCATACATTGATAAGGAAACTATGATTATCCATCATGATAAACATCAAAAAGCTTATGTAGACAATTTAAATAATGCTATCTCTAAATATCCTGAATTGTATTCTAAAGGTTTAGAGGGATTATTAACTAATGTAGATTCTCTTCCTAGCGATGTTAAGCAAGCTATTATAAATAATGCTGGTGGCGTTTATAATCATGAGTTTTTCTGGTCTATAATGGCTCCTGAACAACCTGGAGTTCCTATGGGTAACTTAGCGAAAGCAATAAGTAAAACTTTTGGAACATTTGATGATTTTAAAACCCGATTTAAAATAGCTGCTCTAAATAGATTTGGTTCTGGTTGGGCATGGCTAGTTTCAGATAAAGAAGGTAACTTGTCAATTATAAGTACTGCAAATCAAGATACTCCTATAACTCAAGGCTTAATTCCTATAATAGGAGTAGATGTATGGGAACACGCTTATTATTTAAAATATCAAAATAGACGTGGTGAATATATAGACGCTTGGTGGAATACTGTAAACTGGGAACAAGCAGAAAGAAACTACAATGCTGTTGCTGCATCAAGATAAAAGTAGCTATGCTAAGGCAAAGATTATTTCATAAGATTAAAGTTAGCTATACTAGATGCAACGTAGCTATTCTAAGTGAAGATATAATATTTCACATATAAATAAATAAGTAAAAAAGTGCTAATTAGGCACTTTTTTTACTTATTAAAAGAGAAGTTTCCTTTTCTTTTCACATATTCAAGCTTTTTCTCTTTACTTAGCAAACTACTTTACTTTTCTCATAAATAAAAATGCTAATATCATAAAGAATAAACCGTATACAAACATACAATTATATCCTATTAAATCAAATAAAAGTCCAAGAAGTGGTGGTGATATTATATTTGCTATTGATGAAAATAAATAATACATACCTGTAAATGTTCCTAAATATCCAAGTGGTGACATCTGAGCTACAAAAGGATATGAATTAATATTAATCATTGCCCAGAAAACTCCAAGAGCAAGGAAAAATGCTCTTATTATTAAAATATTCTTAACAAAAATTAATATACAAAATATAGCCATCGCACCTATTAATCCAATAGTTATAGTCTTTTTCTTGCCTAGCTTTGTCCCAATTATACCTGCTGGAATAGCAAAAACTAAAAAACTTAAAGATACAAAGGTAAAGCTAAATGCTGCTGCACTTACATCTATTCCAAGATACATTTCACTATATCTAGTAAAAAAAGTTTCTATCCCGTTATATCCAATAAACCAAGAGCATATTGCCATAAGTAAAAACTTAGTACTTGGATTTTTAAACGCTACTTTAAATCCTTCCTTAAAATTAACCTTCTTTTCTGCTTGTTCATAATTTATTACGTCTCTCTTTTCTTTAATACAAGTAAACAAAATTACAAAAGATAATAATACTAAAACACCTGCAAGATAAAATGGATACTTCGGACTTAACTTCCACAAAATTGAGCCTATAAAAAAGGCTATAAGAGAACCTATTCCTCCCATAAAATTAATTATGCTGTTAGCCTTACTCCTCTGATCCTCTGGTGTTATATCCGGCATAAGAGCAATAACTGGCGAACGAAATAAACTCATTGAAAGATTCATTAAAAGTAATGCTGCTATAAGTGTTGCCAATCCCTTATAATTTGGAATTAAAAATATAAATAATACTGCCAATGGCATTCCAACCATTAAAAAAGGCATTCTTCTACCAAACCTTGTCCTAATTCCATCACTATACATCCCAACAGCTGGTTGAATAAATAACGCAAAGTAATTATCAAATGTCATAATAAATCCTATAATAGCAGAGCTTGTAATAAAGTTACTTAATAACTTAGGCATAAATGCATTATACACTGACCAAGTTATACTAGTTGCAAAAAATCCAAAGCCAAGTAAAAACGTCTTTTTGTAATTTAGTTTTCCCATCCTTATCCCCCTCATTTATATCTGTAATTTTAGATATGTATTTTTATCAATCCTCCCCTATTAATATCATATGACTAGTTTGCTAAATACATTTTAACTTTCTGTTAAATAATCAATATTTTTTTATTTATTAGATATTTTTCAACATCCATATATCTTATTAATTCTTATAGCTATAAAAGACGCTAAAACGCATTTAATAAGATCTCCTAGAATAAACGGTATAATAGATACTTTTACATTTTCAACAAATGATAATCCGTTATAATATCCCATCCATGTAGCTCCGCAAATATAAATAATTACCATGCCTACTAAAACTGTTAACATAATAGATTTTTTTAAATCTAAAGCCTTACCTCTAATTAAAGTAATAATAAGTACTGCTAATAGAAAACCTAAAAAATAACCTCCACTAGGTCCTACTAAAGTTCCAATACCAGATTTTCCTCCTGAAAATACAGGTAGTCCAATTGCTCCAATAAGATAAAACACTATTATTGATAACATACCATTTTTGGTACTCATGGTAAGAGCTATCAAATTAATTATTATAGTTTGTGATGTTATCATTATTGGTGTAAACGGAATTGGAAAAGCTATATATGATGATATACATAAAAGTGCTACCATTAATCCAATAGCTGTTATATCTCTAACTTTATTTCTTTTTTCAATATTAATCATTTATTTAAACACTCCTTCTATAACAATTTTATTTTTAAAAAGCAATAATATTTTGTTCATATCTAAAATGATGAAGGTACACTTTCTTCATAATCATACTAAATATTAATAAAGGCTTGTCCTATAAAAATTAATTGAATTTTCATTACATGCCTTTCCTAGTTATTCAGTTAAATTTATATATTATCCTCCTCTCTATACCCTCCTACTTAAAATAAAGCATTTTATTTTGATTGTCAAACTATTTAATTTTAATAATACCTTCAGAAATAAAAACAATACTTTATTTAAATATATAGAATTTTATTAATAGAAACTGCCATAGCAGTTTCTATTAATTTGCCATTCTACATTTATCATTTTCTATTAAATAAAGTAGCTTATACTTTTTTACTTTTAACCATTTACTTTAAAGTACTTCTTCACTATTTTTATTTTATTTGATAAATGTTTAATATGTATATTCAAGGTTTTCTTTTATATTGAAAAAATCTGCATAATCTATATCAAATAATGGTTTCTTTACTTTTGATACATCTATTTTTTCTTTTATAAGCTGAGTTAAAACACCTGCATATGATAAATCTCCTTGGATTATAGCACCGTAAATCTTTCCATCCTTATATATAACTTTTTTATAATCCTTACCATCACAATCTATTACTTCTTCATATGAATCATCTGGTTTAACTACGACTCCTAAGGACATAGTTGCTAATCCTAAAAAATTCATTGTATTTTTACTACCAAAGAAATCTGTCATATATAGTTCTTTTCCGTACATATTATTAGCTGCTATTATTCCTTCTTTCACAGCTGTTGGCCAAATTGGATTTCTACCAGTTATATCTCCTGCTCCATAAACATCTTTAGTATCAGTTTCACCTTTTTCATTTATGATAAGACCAAATTTATCTGTTTCTATTCCACTATCTTTTAAGAATCCAACGTTTGATCTTACTCCAGTACAAGCTATAACTAAATCGCAAGGAATTTTTTCTCCAGTATTTAAAAGTAACTCTACGGGATTATTATCATTATCTAAAACAAGTTGTTCTGCTCTCACTCCAAGTTTTAAATCTACACCTTTATCTGTAAGCATATCTTGATAAACTTTAGCTGCGTAATTATCTAATTGAAGAGGTAATATTCTATCTCCCATCTCAACCATTGTTAGTTTAATATCATAATCCACAAGTCCTGCTAAAGCATCTACTCCTACCAATCCAGCTCCTAGTATAACTACATTTTTACACTTTTCTGCTACATCCTTAATTTTAATAGCATCATCTAGATTTCTTAATCCTACCACATTATTACCTTCTCTTAATCCAGGTACAGGCGGAATAAAAGATGATGAACCTGTAGCTAATAATACCTTATCATAACTTAATTCTTCTCCATTATCTAATGTTAATTTATGTTCTTTAGGCTTTATCCCTATAACCTCAATACCTTTCATCCATTTTATATTATATAAATCAAAGAACTTTCTTGGAGTAAAATCTAAATCTTCAATAGTTCTTCTCCCATCTAAATAATGATGAAGGATACATCTAGAGTATACATAATCATCTTTAGAAACTAATATTATCTCAGCTTCTTTATCTAGTTCTCTCAATGTTTTAGCTCCACTTATACCAGCTGCAGATGCTCCAACAACTATATATCTCATACTTCATCTACCTCCTCTAATGTTATTGCTGCCATAGGACATTTCGCTACACATTGAGGTGTTCCACTTTCAGTTTCTCTACACATATCACACTTCATAACTTCCTTATTATTTAGGTGATTCATCTTTAACACCCCATACGGACATGCCATGATACACATAAAGCAACTTGCACATCTTGACTTATCATATAGAACAAGTCCAGTATCATCATCTCTTCTCATGGCTCCTGTCATACAAGTATATACACACTCTGGTCTATCACAGTGTCTACAAAATATTGGTGAATATCTACCATCACTATTTATAGCTATCCTACTTCTTGTATCTTCTGAACCATGAGATACGATACATGCTGTAGTACAAGTAAGACATCCAATACATTTTTTTCTATCTATCTTAATTCTCTTCATATACTCTTAACCTACTTTCTCTATATTAACAGCAGCTAGCTTAAATGATGGTTCCTTTGAATATGTATCAAAAAATGATGGTAATAAAGCATTTGCTTCTATATAATGCATAGGTGCATATATTTCATTCTTCTTTACTGTTCTAGATAATTTCGCAATAAATTCTCTAGCAACTCCATTAGATGAACTTACTCTTACTTTATCATTTTCCTTAACTCCTAATTCCTCTGCTAATTCAGGGTTAATATTTATATAAGCATGTTCTGGAACTATAGCTTCTACAGTAGCAATCTCTCTAGTTCTAGTTTGAGTATGCCATTGCCCTACAGTACCTCTTCCTGTATTTAATACATAAGGATATTCTTCTGATAATTTCACTGGCCATTCTGCTACATCTTCATATATAAACTTTGCCTTACCACTTGGAGTATAGAACTTTTTATCTTCAAATAATCTTCTCTCATTTGACTCTAATACATCCCCTTCTTTAAAAGGCCATTGTACTCCTTTTGAATTAGTAATCATATCATAAGTAACTCCTGAAATATCACAAGGCATACCTTTACTACATTCTTTTAATGTATTAAAAGCCTCTTCTGGAGTTCTCCATTTATCTAATAAACTACCCATTCCAAGAGCTTCCCCAATTCCTAGGAATATATCATAATCAGTAAGTTCATTTTCTTTCTTTTCAAGAACAGGATTTATAGTTGATAATCTTCTCTCTGTATTTATAAGAACACCTTTCTTTTTAAGTCCTCCTGTAGATGGAAGTAATAAGTGACAATACTTTATAGTATCAGTTTCGCCATACATATCTTGAACTACTAAGAAATCAACTTTTTCTGCTGCTTTTTTAAATTCTTCATTATTAATCCATGATGATCTTGGATTAGTAGCAACTATCCATAAAGCTTTTATCTCTCCTTCAATCGCCTTTTGAATTATTACATTATAAGGAAGTGTAGGCTTTTTAGGTAACATCTCTGGATCAATATTTAATGCTTTAGCTACAGCTTTACGTCTATTTTCATTGTCATAGTCTCCACCACCATAAAGCCCTGTAGTATTGCTATAAACTCTAGACCCCATAGCATTACATTGACCAGTTATAGAGTTAGCTCCTGTGCCTTCTCTTCCTATATTTCCTGTCATAAGAGCTAAATTAATTATTCCTTGAGCAGTTCTTACCGCTTGATAACTTTGGTTAACGCCCATAGTCCACCAGAATGATACATTCTTTCCATTATGTATTATCTCTGCTAATTCTAAAACTCTACCTTTAGATATTCCTGTTTTCTCCTCTATATCTTCTAATTTATATTTTTTAACATGTTCTTTAAATCCATCAAAATCTTCTGTATGATTTTGAATGAATTCTTCGTCAATCCACCCTTTTTCTATTAATACATTTGCTAATGCATATAACAAATATAAATCTGTTTTAGGTTTTATATCTATCCATATATCAGAATTACTTGCTGTTTCTGAACGCCTAGGGTCAATAGTAATTATTTTTGCTCCTGGATTATTCTTAACTCTTCCCCAAAGAATTGGATGAGCAACTACTGGATTTGCTCCAATAAATATTATTACATCTGATACTTCTAAATCATGAAGAGTATACGGTGGTGCATCAAAACCAAAGCTCTGCTTATAAGCTACAACGGATGTTGCCATACATAGTCTAGTGTTACCATCACCATTACCACCAAGATAATTCCTTCCTATATGACCTATAAGTGCCATTTCCTCTGTAGCAAGTTGACCTGTACTAATAAATGCAACACTTTCTTTACCATACTGATCTTGAATTTCATTAATCCTCTTTGCAAAATACTTAAAAGCTTCATTCCATGATATTTGATTCATATTACCTTCTTCATCTCTTAATAGTGGTAATACTGGATTATGATATTTTGTATTTTGCTTATCTAAGTTTAATCCTTTTATACAACAAAATCCGTTATTTACAGGATACCCAACTGTAGGTACCACCTTTACAATATGATCATCTTCTACATGAAAATCTACGTTACATGCAATAGAGCAATAATTACAAGTTGATTGTACTACTTTCATAAAATTTTACTCCTTCTAACGATAATGTATTCCGTCCCAATAAACGAAATCTTTTACTTCTGCGATATCTGGTAATTTCACCCCTTCTAAAGCATAATCCTTATATAGTTTGAATCCCATTCTATCAACTATATAACCTATATGCTCCTTTCTCATCGGAGCATTAGGATCTATATATTCTTCTGCAAATTTATATGTATTTTCAATTATCTTTGTTACTGAATCCTCATCAGCCCATTTAATAAAATCTTTTGCTATTCTTGGATTCTTCTTTCCTGTTCTACCCATTATACAAACTCTAAAATACTTTTTAGGATTTCTTGTCCAAGCATTGTTTGGGCATACTAAAACGCACTCTCCACAGCCAATGCATTTGTCATGATCTCTAACAACTTTATAGTTAACACCTTTTAAAGCATTTGTAGATACCTGTTTACATTTTTTAACGCACGCACCACAAGATATACATCTATAGGAGTTATACTCTGGTAAACACATACCAATTACGCCTATATCATGCATCCTTGACTTTATACAATCATTAGGACATCCTGTAAAAGCTATTTTTACATGAAGATGATTAGGATAAACTATATTTTCTATTTTTCTTGCAAAATCAGTAGTATTATACTGAGCTTTAGGACATACTTTATTACCTATGCAAGCTGCTATATTTCTTGTACCTGCTGCTGGATACCCTTCTCCTTCTATAGGTTGATTTATTTTTGTTTTATCTATCAAAGGTTGTATTTCTTTATTTACCTCTTCCATATACTCCATAGGTATATTAAGTATTTCAAACCCTTGCCTTGTTGTCATATGAACAGATCCATCACCATATTTATTAGCTATATCAGCTACCATCTTTAATGTTTCTGCACTTAATGCTCCGCCTGGAATTCTAACTCTAAGAGCAGTAACATATTTATTTTTAGTTATTCTAAATGCATTTTTCATCACTTTCCCAGTATCTAAATCTCTAATCATATTTTCACCTCCTAATCATATAAAGTTTTGCCAAAGCTAAAATTAAATACTGGTCCATCTATACATATATAAGTTGAATCCATCTTACAATGGCCACATTTTCCTAATCCACAGCTCATTTTTCTTTCATAAGATACCCATAAATCTTCATCTTTAATCCCTAACTTCTGTAGTTCTATAATTGCAAATTTCATCATCATTGGCGGACCTACTACTATTCCTGCCACATTATCTATATTCTTAATTTTTAGTTCAGGTATATATTTTGTAACTAATCCAATATTGCCATCATAATTTGAATCTGCTCCATCTACAGTAAGAATTACATTCATCTTGTCATCATATCTTCTTATATCTTCAACAAAAAGTACATCATTAGGTGATCTAAATCCACAAATTAAAGTTAAACCCTTACATTCATCATAATTATTATAAAAGTACTCTATAATTCCTCTTACCGGAGCTAATCCACTACCTCCTGAAACTATAATTATCTCTTTATCTTTATACTGATTTACATCAAATCCATTACCATAAGGACCTCTAATTAAAAGATTATCTCCCTCTTCTAATTTAAAAATTTCATCAGTAACCTTTCCTACAGCCCTGATAGTAAAATCTAATGTATTCTCGCCTATCCCTGATACTGATATAGGACTTTCACCATGCTTAGGCATAGAAATTTCATAAAACTGGCCTGGCTTTACATCTTTAGAATTTGCATACACTCTAAATGTCCACTCTTTATCTGTATGTTTTATTATTTTTAATATTTTAGCACGCTTTGGTATATATAGGTTTTCCATACTATTTCTCTCCCTCCATATCTCTTACGTAATCCGTAACTCTATTCATTGCTGTTGAAAGAGAAATATATTGTGGACAAACATCATCGCATCTTCCACATCCTACACACATCTGAACTCCAAATCTTTTACCATAATCATACATCTTATGTAAAGTTCTAAACCTCATCTTATCACCATTTTTTTGTCTTACGTCATGACCACCAGCCATTGTAGTAAATCCTTCTACTTGACAAGAAGCTCCTACTCTTCTTCTCTCGCCAACCTTAGGATTATCAACACTAACAATATCTTGCATTGTAAAGCATGAGCAAGTTGGACAAGAGAAGTTACATCTTCCACAAGCTATACATCTATAGTCATAATCTCTCCAAAAATCTGCTTGCGATACCTTTAATGGGTCCATATCTTTAGGTAAGTTTACATAAACCCCATTAGACTCAACAAAGTTAATATTAAAATCTACTTTTTCTCCATTAAAAATATCTTCAAACTCTTTATCTTTAATCTCTATATAAACATCTTCTTTATCTACTTTTATCCCTAAAGAATAATTATCTGCCTTATTAGTATTAAAGCTTACACAAAAACAATTTCTAAAACTCTCTTCACAGCCCATAGCTACAATTTTAACCTTATCTCTAAGTCGTTTATAATAAAAATCAGGCTCGCTACCATTTCTTAAATAAACATTATCAATTCTATCTAAACCGTGTATATCACAAGATCTCATAAAAACTAAAATTTTACGCTCATCTATCTTTGGTATTTTATATTCATCTTCACTAAAATAAAATAATGTTTCTGTTACTGGCATTACCACATCTTTTGCTGAAAACTGCGACTTTCTTCCAAACTCTACTTCCTTAATACTATTTATTTCTTCATATCTAATTACATCAGTATCAGAGTATGTTCCTCTATAAGGTATAGAAACAGGTGCAAAAATCCTGTAATAATTCTTCAAAGCAACTAATATTTCATCAAACCTTTTAACCGGTATTTTTACTTTCATTTTATTTACCACCTCTGTCATTATCTTATTTTTAGTAATCTATTATTCTATTATGCAAAAAAAGATAGGTTCCCCTATCTTTTACTTTTTTCTATTTAAATAATAACTTTTAAATTTTAATATAACTTCTCAATTAATACTTCTCTAAATTTATTCATATCAAATAGTAATCCTGGACAAGTCTTCTCTACTCCTTCAATCTCTCTATGACCTATTACTCTATTTGGTTCAATATCGTAACGTATCATAAAATCCAAACAAATATCTACTAAGCTCTTCATTTGCTCTTCAGTCGGTAAAGTTTCATCAAAATTTCCAGCTAAAGCTATTCCTATAGAATCTTTATTGTGATATTTTGCATGAGCTCCTACGTACATACCCCTACCTTGAAATATATCGCCATTCTTCTCAATAAAATAATTATATCCGATTCCAGCCCATTTAAATCTTTCTATATGCAGTTTATGAGTAGATTCAACAGTTAAGTTAGGATTATGTGTATGATGAATAATTATTTGCCTTGGCTTATCCATAGCTATTAATTCTTCATTAAACTCTAAATCTATTACATTTATTTTTCTCTCCATAAATTATCCCTTTCTATGTACTTATAATTTGCACTTTTATAATTATATACTTCTAAAGTATATTTTACTATTTTTCCAAAATAATTTATATTTGTTTCAAATAATCACCTTGTAAAACAATAAAAAACAATATAAAATGTAATCAAACAATAAAACTTAATAAAATATATTTAATTATTCTCGGAGGATTTTAAATGATAAAATTAATTGCAACAGATATGGATGGAACACTATTAGATTCAAATAATAAAATCAATCCAGAGTTTTATGAAGTTTTTGATAAACTAAAAGAAAAAGATGTTATTTTTGCTGCTGCATCTGGAAGACAATACTATAATCTTGTTGATAGATTTGAAGATATCAAAGATAATATGATGTTTATTGCAGAAAATGGAACTTTCGTTATGCATAAAGGTAAGGAAATTATTCTTAATTCTTTAGATAAAAGAATTGCTGTAGAGCTTATAAAAATTGGACAAACTATAGAAAATGCCTATGTTATTCTTTGTGGTAAAAAAGCAGCTTATATAGATAAAACTGATAAAAGATTTATGGACCAGGTTAACAAATACTATGCAAAAGTAAAAATTGTAGATGATCTTTCAAAAGTTCATGATGACATATTAAAAGTAACTATCTGTGACTTCGGTGGTTCAGAAAATAATAGCTATAAATATTTTGCTAATTATAATGACAAAGTTCAAATAGCTGTAGCTGGTGAAATTTGGCTTGATATGATGGCCAAAGGTGTAAATAAAGGTCTTGCAATAAGCGAAATACAAAAACTATTAAATATTAAACAAGAAGAAACTATGGTTTTTGGTGATTACTTAAATGACCTTGAAATGATGCAAAATGCATACCATAGTTATGCTATGGAAAATGCTCACTCTGATCTAAAAAAGGTTGCTAGATTTATAGCAAAATCTAATGATGATAATGGTGTTGTTAGAGCTATAAAAGAAAAACTTGAGTTGTAAATCACTAAATTAAAAAGGATTATGAAAAGCAAATACTTTTCATAATCCTTTTATTTTTTATTATCTTTTTTCATCTTAATTATATAATATATATTAACAAAAAATATAAATAGATTAATTACTCCTACTGGATATGCTTTTATATTAAAACCATATATTACAAATAAAATACATCCTATAGTATTTATAATTCTCAACTTAAACATATCAGTCATCAGTAGAGATATGGCGATACAAATTGATGCTGCATATCCTACCCACTCAATAACAGGTATTCCAAACATAATTAGCCTCCTTAAATATCATCTCTATAAAAATAATGTTTGTATTTTTCTCTAAAAAAATTCTTTAAACTAAAAATTTATTATTTTTCCACAATTCATAAGCTACCAAAAATCTTTTTATAAGTTTTTAAATAACTCTTATTGTGTTTTATTTTAACTTGTGCTATTATTAATACATAGAAATTTTTAGGAGGATTTAACAATGCTTATTTTAACTACTGATACAGTTCCAGGAAAAGAAATTATAGAAATCAAAGGATTAGTAAAAGGAAGTACTATTAGATGTAAGAATATTGGTAAAGATATAACTGCTGGCTTTAAAAACCTTGTTGGTGGAGAAATGACAGGATACAATGATATGCTTACTGAAGCTAGACAAATAGCAATTGGTAGAATGGTTGATGAAGCTGAATCTATGGGTGCTAATGCTATAATAGGAATGAGACTTATGTCTTCTTCTGTAGCTGCTGGAGCTGCTGAAATGGTCGCTTACGGAACTGCAGTTGTAATTAGTTAGAGGTACCTATGATATGATTATAGTTGCCTTAATTATATTATTTTATCTAGCTATTATTATAGGCTCAATATGTCTTTTAATCTGGGCTATTACAACTAGAATTAAAGAAAAAAAACGCGAAGAGATAGAACATAAAGATTATAAAAACTATTAGTTTTGCTTTGAAAACATAATGCTAGGTTACCTATTGTAAAGATTTATCTAAAATATAGGTAACCCAGCATATCAACATAGCTTACAATCATCTTATCTCAGCGTTTATTCCTTAAATTATTTCACAGTGCATTTCTTCTTCTACCTTATCCCAAGGTACAACATATCCCTGTCCTTTAGAGCAAAAAATAGAACTTGAGCTATATTCTATATCAGCATCTCTTCTATACCCTATTTCTTCAATAATCTCTTCTGTATTATGACATTCATCGTACCCATCAAAAACTAAGTTAATACTTCCCTTTCCTTTAGAAAAGGCTATAACTTCGGCACTATAATCCATTAAAGTCTTAACTGGTCCTCTTCCTGTTATAGTTACTCTATTTTCATTAATTTCAGGTGGATTAAAAGAACCACTTAATCTTTGAATATCTGATAAAACTCTTCCCATATAATCAAGTTCCACATCTATTTTAAATTTATAATAAGGTTCTAATAATATATTTTCTGCTTTTTCTAATCCCTGTCTTAAAGCCCTAAATGTAGCTTCCCTAAAATCTCCACCTTCTGTATGCTTATTATGAGCTCTTCCTGTTAATAACGTTACTTTTATATCTGTTAAAGGAGAACCTGTAAGAACTCCATGATGATCTCTTTCAAAAATATGTGTTCTAACTAAATTCATATGTCCAGTACTTAAATGATCTGCATGACACTTATTTTCAAAGTCAATCCCTGAATTTCTGCTTAATGGTTCTAGCTTTAAATGCACCTCTGCATAATGCTTCAAAGGTTCAAAATGTCCATATCCCTTTACTTCATTATTAATAGTTTCTTTATATAAAATTTTGCATGTCCCAAACTCAATATCTAAATTAAATCTTTCCTTAACTACTTCCTTTAATATTTCCAATTGAATTTTCCCCATAATATGAACATGTATCTCCTGTAATTGTTCATTCCATACTACATTTAAAGCTGGATCTTCAGCATCTAAAAGCTTAAAATATCCAAGAACTTCTTTTATATTATTTGATGGATCAAATATTACTTTAGACATCAATGTAGGTATCATATTATATTTTATATTTTCTGCTAAATTTCCCAGTCCATCTCCAGTCTTAGCTTTAGATAATCCTGTTACAGCAAATATATCTCCTGCCTTAACCTCATCAACTGTTTTAAACTTATTACCATTATATATTCTTATTGAACTTATCTTTTCCTTAGTATTATCTCTATAAACTACTTCATCTCTAACCTTTAATGTACCTTCTATGGCTTTTATAAAAGCTATTCTATTTCCATTAGCTTCGTGACGTATTTTATATACTCTACCTGCAAATTCAGTTTTTTCATCATATTCTGTATATGTTAACTCATCAAGATTTTCTAAAAATTCTCTTATTCCTTCATCTTGAAGTGCTGAACCCCCAAAGCATGGAAAAACTTTAGATTCTTTTATTAAATTTTTAAATGTATTAACCCAACTCTCTTTATCATAATCACCTTCAAAATATCTTTCTAATAGCTGCTCATCATACTCGCTTATAAACTCAATAAGTTCTTTAGATAATTCTTCTCTCTTAATATCCCCATCTATATAAAATAAATCTTTTGATAAAACTCTCTTTATCTCATTAATAACCTTATCTTTATCTGCGTTAACTCTATCAAGTTTATTAATAAAAATAAAAGTAGGTACTTTATACTTCCTCAATAATTGCCATACTGTCTCTGTATGACCTTGCACCCCTTCTACTGCACTTATTATAACAATAGCATAATCCATTATTCCTATAGCACGCTCCATCTCTGTAGAAAAATCTATATGTCCAGGAGTATCAACTAAATAATAGCTATTGTCATTAAATTCGAAAATAGCTTGGTCTGAAAATACCGTTATTCCTCTTTCTTTTTCAATATTATGACTATCTAAAAATGAGTTTTTATGATCTACTCTTCCTCTATTTCTTATTGACTTTGTATGATATAGTACTTGCTCTGAGAATGTAGTTTTTCCTGCATCAACATGAGCTAGTATCCCAATTGTTTTTTTCATTTTATCACCTTATTCTTCTTTAACCTATATAATAGTCTTATATTATCTCTTACTTGTAATTGTAACAAATATCGCTGTCAATATAAATAGATTAGGTTCTCTATTATTCTCCACAATCTTAGTTACTATAAAAGCTGAATTATTAGGTATATTTTTTATATCTAGAAAAGTTATTTAAATTACTAAAGCTATTTTTTTCATTTTATGAAAATTATTTTTTTCTTCTTGTTTAAAGTATAGAAAGATGATATTCTATGTAATTGTGAAGTAAATTAATTTAATTACTTGGGGGGTAAAAAATGACTAAAGATATGACTCAAGGTAGTCCAGTAAGGCATATTTTGCTTTTCTCTATACCTTTATTAATAGGAAATGTATTCCAACAGTTTTATAGCATGGTAGATACTATAATAGTTGGTAGATTTGTAGGCGTTGATGCACTAGCTGCCGTAGGTTCTACTGGTTCATTAGTATTTTTAATAAATGGATTTGCATTAGGTTTAACTAGTGGATTTTCTGTTATGGTTTCTCAACGATTCGGCGCAAATGATGAAAAAGGATTACGAAAAGCTGTTTCAAGCTCTGTTGTATTATGTACAGCATTAGTTATTATATTAACTACAATAAGCTTAATAGCTGCTAAACCATTACTTCATTTGATGAATACTCCGGATAATATTTTTAATGATGCTTATACTTATGTAGCTATAATATTTGCTGGTATAATAACTACAGTGGCTTATAACATGATGGCAAGTATATTAAGAGCTCTTGGCGATAGTAAATCTCCATTATATTTCTTAATAATTTCTTCTGTATTAAATATAATATTAGACTTAGTATTTATAATAAACTTTAAAATGGGTGTTGCTGGTGCCGCTTATGCAACAATTATTTCTCAAGGTGTATCTGCTATCCTTTGTTTTATATACATCTTAAAGAAATATACTATTTTAAAATTAGCTAGAGAAGATTATAACGTTAAAAAGAGCATGTATATAAGACATTTAAAGATAGGTATTCCTATGGCTTTACAATTTTCAATAACTGCATTAGGTTTACTTACAGTACAAGGCGCATTAAATGTATTAGGTTCAACTGTTATAGCAGCATATACCGCTTCATCAAAAGCACTACAATTAGTAATGCAACCTGCTGTTACTTATGGTGTAACAATGGCAACTTATTGTGGACAAAATCTTGGTGCAAAAAGATATGATCGTATAAGTGATGGTGTTAACAAGGCTGTAAAGATTTCTATAATAACAAGTTTAATTGCAGGCTTTGTACTTATAGCATTCGGTACACAATTTGTTAAATTATTTATAGATAATCCTGATGCACAAATTATCGCTTACTCAAAGCAAGTTCTTACTATTTCAGGAATATTCTTTATACCATTAGGATTAATATTTATATTTAGAAATGCGCTTCAAGGTATTGGCGAAAGCTTTGTTCCTATGATGGCTGGTGTTGCAGAACTTGGAGCGAGAGCTTTAGTTGCTTTCACACTTCCATCATTCTTAGGATTCTTTGGTATATGCTTAGCTGATCCTGTTGCATGGATTGCTGCTGCAGTTCCTTTAGCAATCTATTATTATATTACTATAAAAAAATTGTTAGCTAAATATGATACTTCTGTTGAAGTTATTGCATAAATATAAAAAGGTCAAGTCACAATTTGGACTTGACCTTTTTTCTACTTATCCGTAGTAAAACCTCAAATATATTTCTCAATATCTATCTTTACTTTGCTATCATCTGTTATCTTAAAAAAATTATAATTTACTCTTGCTTATCATCTTAAACTACTTTAAAATATCTATTGCATATTTATATATTCCAAACTTATCAATCTTATGGATTGATAATTATATCTATTGACCTACTTGTTCTTTTATATAATTAGGAACTTCCTCCGGAGCTATATCCAATATAAAGGCAAGTTCTTCATTTAAAAGCTTTTCTGCTGCTTGCATGATTTCATCATCACCTTTATATAACTTTTTACCTATTGATTTTTTAGTTTTTTTACCTAAATATATTGTTCTTATTAAAGTAATTAACTCCTCACAGTCACCACTTTTTAGCATTGATTTAAATTGCTCATTTCTGATTCTATCATCCTCAATCCACGTAGTATCTGCATTTGGTACAATATTTATCAACTCTTCAATAGCCTCTTTTGAAAGAAGCTCTCTCATCCTAATAGTTGTATTATCAACCGGAATTTTTATCACTGTATTTTTTGAGTAAACAGGCTCTAATACATAGTATTCTCTTTCCTCTTTACCTAAAAATTTCTCTTTCTTTATCTCTATAACTTTACAAACTCCTGTAGTTCCATACATTATATAATCATTAACTTTAAACATTTAAGCTTCACCTTCCTTAACTTTAAATTCGCTTGTAGTTTACTAAAATATATAAGACTAAAGCAGTTAATAATTATATTGAAAAATAAAAAAGTAGCTTTAACAACTGGACTTACGTTGTTAAAACTACTCGTTGTAATATTATTATATCACTTTTAATAACTTAATGTAAGTAAAAAATTTATAAATAATTTTATTAAAATGATATAATAAGTTATAAAAATATATTTTGGAGATGATTTTATGACTAATGAAATAGAAATGCTCTCAAAGATTTTTAAGGAAAGTAATAATATAGTATTCTTTGGGGGAGCTGGAATGAGCACAGAAAGTGGGATACCTGATTTTAGAAGTTCTAATGGTCTATTTAATGAAAAACTTAATTTAACCTTTACTCCTGAACAGTTAGTATCACACTCATTTTATATGAGATATCCAGAAGAATTCTTTAATTTTTATAAATCAAAGCTAATTTATCCTAATGCAAAACCAAATGCTGGTCACATAGCCTTAGCTAAACTTGAAAAAATGGGTAAACTAAAAGCAATAGTGACTCAAAATATTGATGGCCTTCATCAGGCAGCAGGCTCAAAAAATGTTTTTGAACTTCATGGCTCTGTTCTTAGAAATTATTGTGTTAAATGTCATGCTTTTTATGATGAAAAATTTATTTTAGAATCTAAAGGGGTTCCTACCTGCATCAAATGTGGTAGCAGAGTTAAACCTGATGTAGTTCTTTACGAAGAAGGCTTAGATGATAATGTTATTAGAGGAGCTGTTAATGCTATAGCTAATGCTGATACATTAATTATTGGTGGAACTTCACTTGTTGTTTATCCAGCAGCTGGACTTATAAATTATTTTAGAGGTAAAAACCTTGTTCTTATAAATAAAAGTACAACTCAAGCTGATTCTAAAGCTAACTTAGTCATTCGTGATTCTATTGGTAAAGTTTTAAGTAAAGCTGTTAGTAATATATAAAATTTATAGACTATACCTAAATAAATTAAATTGATAATAATTTTTAATACTTTTATAATTAAAAAAATAAAATAAGTATATTGGCCAAATTTCATATTAGTCAACATACTTATTTTTTATTTAAAGTTTATGAAAAATATACTTATTTATAAAGTTTATTCAATAGCATATTATCTTTACATTATAATCTATTTTCAATCCTATTTCGTATCTCTTCCATACGTTTATCTAAATCTGCACTTATTTCAGAACATACAAGTAATTCTCGTTCTATTATCTCAGTTTCATCTGTATCAATATTCTTTTTATATCTTAATTTATGCTCTAAACTTGCCCAGAAATCCATAGCTATTGTTCTTAGCTGAACTTCAACACTTATAGATTTTTTCCCACTTTGCAAGAAAATTGGCACTTCTATAATTAAATGTAAACTTCTATATCCGCTTTTCTTAGGATTCTTTATATAGTCCTTTTTCTCAATTAACTTAATGTCATCTTGATTTAATAAACATTCTGCTAACATATAAATATCTTCTGGGAATGAACAAATTACCCTTACGCCAGCAATATCTTTTATATGTTCCTGTACTGCTTCTATTGAAAATTCTATCTCTTTCTTCTTAATTTTCTTAGCGATGCTCTCAGGAGACTTTAATCTTGTTTTTATATGTTCTATTGGATTTCTATCATACTGCAATGAGAATTCCTCGTTTAATACATTAAACTTAGTTTCAATTTCCATTATTGCACATCTATAATATGTCATAAGTTCATTCATAGGTCTCATATTTTCATGTACAACATCTAAAAACTCATCATTAATTATTCTTTCTCTAAAAATTTTTTGACCAATCTCTTTTAACATACAATCACCCTTTACTATTAGTTTAATCCAATAGTAATATAGTATCATATTACTATTATCTAAATCAAAAAGATTAATCTTAATTATCCTTTAATAAATTAACTAATTTTAAATATTAATTAATTTAGAAAGTAACTTAAAAATAGTGTTACTATAAAAAAAGAAATTCATATTTGAATTCCTTTCTATAATTTTATTTAGTTATAAATCTTAAAAATTCCATATTACCAAAGAAATGAATATGAGGATATCCTGCTATAGTATTTTTCTTTTTATAGCCACAATTCCAGCTTAAAGCATCTCCACTCCAGCTTTTTTTGGTAACATTATATATACTCTCTTCATTTAGCTCTACATCTGACTTGTGGAATTCATGACAATTTATACTTATGTTTTCACCTTTAATTGCTACATTGGCATAACCAAAGCGTTGTAGTGATTTAGTCATATATGTATATCCTTTTAAGAAACCTACCATTTCGCAATCTTCTATTTTTTCTGTTAAGTACATCAATCCACCACATTCAGCATAGCATTTTAAGCCCTCTTCTAATGCTTTCTTGATACTATTTCTCATAGATATATTTTTACTTAATTGCTCTTTAAACACTTCTGGATACCCACCACCAAGATATAGAAAATCGATATTTTCTGGTAGTTTTTCATCTCTTATTGGACTAAAATAAGTAACATTTCCTAGTTCTTCTAAAAGCTCTAAGTTTTCTTTATAGTAAAATCTAAAAGCCTCATCATATGCAACAGCTATATTTAAGTTTCTATTTTCTAAATGAAATTCATCTTTCGTTTCTAATTTGACTTCCTTAGAATTTTTGATTATATAAGTCAAATCTACATTTTCTTCAATTAATTGAGCACATCTTTCTATTTTTTCTATCATATTGTTAACTTCAATACTTTGAACTAGTCCTAAATGTCTACTTTCAAGTTTTATACTTTCATCTTTAGGTATATATCCTAGTACCTTAACATCACAATTAAGCTCCACTGTAGATTTCAGAAGTTCATAAAATTTTGGGCTAACAGCATTAAAAACAACTCCAATAATATTAGCATTTTTAAAGTTCTTTATTCCATTAATCTCTGCAGCTAAAGTTGCCACCTGAGTTTTTGGTGTTAAAACTAGAACTATCGGAATATCACCTAGAATATTTGAGATATTATAAGTTGATCCTTTTTCAGTAATACCAATTCCATCATATAAGCCCATTACCCCTTCTATTACTCCAAAATCACCATTACCTCTTGAAAAACTAGCTTTTACTCCATCTTCTCCCATAAGATGTAAATCTAAGTTTCTTGATTCTTTTCCTGTTATTTCACTATGAAAACCACTATCTATATAATCAGGACCTACTTTATATCCCTGTACATCATATCCTTTATTTTTTAATAATTTCATTAATCCTAAAGTAAAAGTAGTCTTTCCACCACCACTACAATTAGAAGATATAATTATATTTTTCATCTAGCATTTCCTCATTTCCTAATAATAAAATTATATCCCCAATTATACCACACCATAAAATTTAGTGAAGTAAACTATAATAGTACTATGCCACCGTCTTCACATTCCCTAATAATATCATCAGTCCATACCGCAGATTGTACCTCTCCAACATGAGCTTTCTTTAGAAAGAACATACATATTCTTGACTGTCCAATTCCTCCCCCCATAGTATATGGTAATTCTCCATTTAATAAAGCCTTATGAAAATCTAGCTCTCTTCTTTCATTACATCCTGATTCATCTAATTGCTTTGCTAATGCTTCTTCATCTACTCTTATACCCATTGATGATACTTCTATAGCTCTCTCTAATACTGGTGACCAGAATAATATATCTCCATTTAATTGCCAGTCATCATAATCTGGAGAGCGTCCATCATGTTTTTCACCTGACTTTAATTTTCCACCTATTTTCATTATAAATACTGCTCCAAAATTCTTTGTAATAGCATCTTCTCTTTCTTTAGCTGTTAACTTTGGATACATATCTTCTAACTCTTGAGATGTTATAAACTTAATATCTTTAGGTAATATTGGTGTTAACTGCCTGTAAGTTAAGTGCATATAGCTTTCTGTAACTTTAAAAACTTCATATATCTTATTTACAACTTCTTTTAAAGTTTCTTCTGTTCTATCTTCTTTTCTAATAATTTTCTCCCAATCCCATTGGTCAACATAAAGAGAATGTAAATTATCTAATTCCTCATCTCTTCTAATAGCATTCATATCTGTATACAGACCTTGTCCAACTTCAAATTTATATCTTTTTAAAGCCATTCTCTTCCACTTAGCTAATGACTGTACTATTTCCATTTGTGAATCTTTTATTTCCATTGCATCAAAGCTTACTACTCTTTCTACACCATTAAGGTTGTCATTTATTCCCTGTCCTCCTTTTACGAAAATTGGTGCAGATACTCTCGTAAGGTTTAAACTTTCTGCTAAATTAGTTTCAAAAAAATCCTTTATCTTTTTTATAGCTACTTCTGTTTCTATTAGATTTAGTGTAGGTTTATATCCTTTTGGTATAATTGTTGTTTTTTTCATATAAATGACCTCCTATATTAAAATAAAAATTTGTTAATGAAACACACTACTCATTTATATTCGTAGATATGCACTCTATGTAACTTCAAGCTATCAAATCATAGATTAAAACTAAAAAAACCTTCCATCCCTATAAAAGGGACGAAAGGTATATTCCGCGTTACCACCCAGATTAGCTAAAAATAAGCTCACTCATTAACAGTACATAATTATACTGCTGAATTTTTAACGGTATTATTCCGCCTAGGCCTACTTAAGTGAGACTTTAAAAGTGAAATTCTAAATCTGTGATTTAGTTAAACAAACTTTCACAGAGTGAATTTTAATTTAGTTAGTTGAACTTATACCTTTGACATAATGAAAAGGTACTTACTCTCACAAGTTCGGTTAGGTGCTCAAAGATGTTTTTCACTATAGCTTCCATTATGGGACTTTCACCGTCACCCACTCGCTTATAAACTTCTTTCAATAGCTACTCTTCTTATCACTGCATCTCAATTATCTAATTTGTATACTATATTATTATTTTTTTGATAATGTGTCAATATTTTATTATATTTTTTTATATTTTATAAATTTGTTAACACTATACCAGCTAAAACTCCCCCAATACAACACCCTAATAAAACCGGTAAAGATTTCTTTATATTTCTACTTTCTAAAGCAGTTGCAATAAATACTCCACTAGCAACTGCTAAAGCCATATCTATCCAAACCTCACCTGATTGATTAATTAACCCCAAGTGATGATTTAATATCCACATAGTTCCTACAATAAGTCCTGCTGATATCCATCCACCTAATGGTCCAAAAATTTTAACTAGTTCATCCCATACTAACCTTACTATAAAAGGAAACATTATAGCTCCTAATAGTGTTTTAATTGCTTCTTCAATTGTCATATTTCACTCCAACTTTTACTATTTATCAAATTCTAAACTAAGCTCTCAATACTATCTATATCTTTGATTGTTTCAGAACTTTCTTTATCTTTTTTCATATCTTTTTTTACAAATACAGATAAAGTTCCTCCAATACTCCCTCCCACAATTACTAAAATCAATGTTGGTATAGAAGTTAAAATCTCATCAACATTACCTATTCTAATCATATCTCTAACTATACATGCTATCCCTATTGAAATCCCCATATCTATAAATGCACTATTCTTTTCATTCGGTATCAGTCCAATATAATGATTTAAAAACCACATAGTTCCTACTAAAAATACGGCTGCTAATATACCTCCTAAAGTCCCTAAATTTTCTGTAAATATTCCCCATACGCCATTTATTACTAGCGCTGCTATAAATCCGCCTATTATTGCTCTTATCACCCTCACTAAATTTCATCCCCTTAAATTATAACTACAATTATTTACTTTGTTCCCTATTATTTTATCATTATATGAGTACTAGTTTTTTTCAAAATATGAAATCGCTTACTTAATAATCTAATATTAATTATTATATAAAAATAATTATTGATTTATACGGTATATTATGTTATATTATGGATAAAATATACAAATAAAAAATTCATTATTTACATCTGATTCCAATAGTGAATTCGTATTATGACCATATATATCTATTTGGTATATATTAAAATTTTATTTAAAGGAGATATAAAATGAGTGCTAAAGAACAAGTTTTAAATTTATTAAAAGAAAATTCAGAAGCAATGAAGGCTGGAGAAATTGCTGCTGCATTATCAATAGATAAAAAAGAAGTTGATAAGGCAATAAAAGAATTAAAAACAGATGGAAGTATAACTTCACCAAAGCGTTGCTTCTATACAAACGCATAATAAATTGTCCTTAATTGATGAAAATAATCACTTCATTATATTAAAGTTGATTTATTGCCATCACGTAATTCAAAAGAAATTTATTTTTATTAAATACGCTTGATATTATATATTATAATAGCCTATGTCAGATACTCATCTAACATAGGCTTTCTTATTTACTTAAACTGACTATAATATAGGTTAGCATAAAACCCATTTTTCTCTATAAGTTCATCATGATTTCCTCTCTCAATTATCTCTCCATTATTTACTACAAGTATTTTATCTGCATTTCTAATAGTACTTAATCTATGAGCAATCACAAATGTTGTTTTGCCTTTCATAAGGTTTAATAATGCTTTTTGAATTTTTATTTCTGTTCTTGTATCTACTGAAGATGTAGCCTCATCTAATATTAGTATTGATGAATCTGAAAGTATAGCTCTTGCTATAGCTAAAAGTTGTCTCTGCCCTTGAGAAAGGTTTCCTCCATTATCTGAAAGTACCGTATCATAACCATGGGGTAGCTGCATTATAAAGTGATGTGCATTTGCAAGTTTAGCAGCTTTTTCTACTTCTTTATCAGAAGCTGAAAGATTTCCATATCTTATATTTTCTCTTACTGTTTCTGAGAAAAGATATGTGTCTTGAAGCACCATTGCTATAGACTTTCTAAGACTTTTTCTAGTAATATCATTAATATTTTTATTATCT
Source organism: Clostridium sp. NSJ-145 (assembly GCF_021044725.1). Classification (NCBI taxonomy): domain Bacteria; kingdom Bacillati; phylum Bacillota; class Clostridia; order Eubacteriales; family Clostridiaceae; genus Clostridium; species Clostridium sp. NSJ-145. The sequence goes on along the minus strand of NZ_JAJNOS010000012.1, from coordinate 19,770 downwards.
ATTAATATCTCACCACTATCAATATCATAAAACTTAGTTAAAAGATTTATGATAGTAGTCTTTCCTGCTCCAGTAGGTCCTACTATTGCAATAGTTTCTCCTGGTTTTGCTTTTATATCAGCATGTTTTAAAACTTTCTTATCTTTAACATATGAGAAGTTAACATCTTTTAACTCCACTTTACCTTCAAATCTTTCTAAATCCTCTGCTTCTGCCTTATCTTTTTCTGGTTCTTCATCCATTACTTCAAATACTCTTTCAGCGCCAGCAAGGGCTAACTGTATTGTATTAAATAGATTCATAATTTCATTTATTGGCCTAGTGAAATTTCTCATATAAAGCATAAATGTAAATACTATACCTACAGTTATGTTCATACCTTTTAATATAAAAAATCCACCACATACTGCAATTATTAAATATGAAATATTATTTACAAAGTTATTTAAAGGTCCCATAAATCCAGATAAGCCTTGAGCTAATATAGAGCTTTTTGCAAGTTTTTCATTTATCTCTTCAAAGTTTTTCATTACATTATCTTGTTCTGAAAATAGAAGTACAGCCTTCTGTCCTGAAACCATCTCTTCTATATATCCATTAAGCTTGCCTAACTCTCTCTGCTGTCTAACAAAGTATTTCTGTGTAATTTTTACAAGTATCTTGCTTACTAAAAACATTAAAGGTATAGCAAGCATAGCTATAAGAGTTAAAAGTGGGCTTAATAAAAGCATCGCAATGAACATTCCTAAAATGTTTATTATTCCTGAAAATAACTGTGTTATATTTTGAGAAAGAGTAGAGTTTATGTTATCTACATCATTTGTAAGCCTACTCATCAAATCTCCACTTGAATGAGTATCAAAATATTTTATAGGTAACTTCTGAAGCTTAAAAAATAAATCTTTTCTTATATCACGTGATACCTTTTGGGCAATATTCACCATTATTATATTTTGAAAATATGTTGAGAAAATCGATACTGCATACATAAGTAAAAGAACTATACATATTATCCCTAAACCTCTCATATCTCCAGTTTCAATATAATTATCTATAGTAAGTCCATTAAGTCTTGTCCCTAAAATACTTATTAATGTAGTTATAAAACATAATCCAAACACAAGGATAATAGACTTTTTATTATTTCCTAGGTAATTTAAAAGCCTTTTTATTGTGCCTTTTAAATCTTTAAGTTTTTCAGGCTTTTCTTTAAATAGCCTGTGAGGTCCTCCGCCAGGTCTTGACGGTATTGCTGATACCTTAGATGCCATTTAAAGCTTCCTCCTCTCCTAATTGTGAAATAGCTATACTTCTATATATCTCACAATCTTTCAATAAATCACCATGCTTTCCTATAGCACTTACTTCTCCATCATCTAATACTATTATCTTGTCGCAGTCCATTACAGCTGAAATTCTCTGAGCAATTATAATTGTAGTTGAACCTTCGAGCCTTCTCTTTAATGATTTTTGAAGCTTAGCTTCTGTAGCCATATCTAATGCACTTGTAGAATCATCTAGTATTAAAATTTTAGGATTTCTAAGTAAAGTTCTAGCTATAGAAAGACGTTGTTTCTGCCCTCCTGAAAGATTTTTACCTCTTTGCTCCACATTTCTTTCATATCCTTCTTCATTTGAACATATGAATTCATAAGCTTCTGCATCCATAGCTGCATTATCCATCATATCTTTTGTAGCTTGATTATTACCAAACTTTAAGTTATCCTCTATTGTTCCTGAAAACAGTATTGATTCCTGAAGGACTATTCCAATAAGTGATCTTAATTCTTTCTCACTTACATCTCTTACATCAGTTCCACCTATTAATACCTTTCCCGAAGTAGCATCATAAAGTCTTGGAATAAGCGCTATTAATGAACTTTTACCACTTCCAGTTGCACCTATAATTCCTACCTTTTCTCCTTCAGCTATTTTAAATGATATATTGTTTAACACGTTTTCGCTTTCTTTATTATATTTAAAACATACATCTCTAAATTCTATATCGTATTTTTTTATAGCTTTTGGATTTTTAGCTTCAACTATAGATGTTTCTGTATCTAAAACTTCATTAATTCTTGCGGCAGATACTTTTGCTCTTGAAATACTTATTATAATCATCAGCATCATATTTAATGAACTCATTATCTGAATTAAATAATTTATAAAAGCCATTATTTTTCCTATTTCTAATGAGCCTTTATTTACCATATTTCCACCAAACCAAAGCACTGCAATAACGCTTAAATTCATTGCAAGAGTAACAAGAGGCCAAAGAATTACTGTTATACTCTGTGCTTTTATACTTGCATCCATAAGTTCATCATTAGAAATATCAAATCTTTCTTTAGCCTTCTTTTCCATTACGAAAGCCTTTATGACTCTTATACCTAAAAGATTTTCTCTCATTACTAGGTTTACTCTATCTATTTTGTTCTGCATATTTGTAAATGCAGGAATTGATCTGCTTGTAATATATATAATTGAAATTAAAACTAAAGGGATAGCTATTAAAAATACTAATGATAATTTAGGACTTAATGAAAAAGCCATAATTATGCCACCGATACAAAGTAACGGTGCTCTTACCATTATCTTTAATCCTGTAAGTATCATTTGCTGTACTTGAGTTACATCATTTGTAAGCCTTGTTATTAACGATGATGTTTTAAATTCATCTATTTCTCTAAAAGATAAGCTCTGTATCTTTGTAAATAAATCCTTTCTTACGTTCTTTCCTAAGGTCATACTTGCAATACTAGCCAGATACCCACATGCCATTCCTCCAAAAGCACCTATTACTGCAATAATTATCATTTTTATACCTACAGTAAGCACATAATGGGCATCACCATTTGCTATACCTATATCTATGATATTTGACATAAGCTTAGGCTGATTTAAATCCATAACAACTTCTATAAACATCATTATAGGTGCAAGTATGGCACATAATACTGCACTACCCTTAAGATATTTTAATAATCTAATCATCTAAAGACTTTTCTCCTTTCTTTAAATTATCATATATTCTATCAAAAATATCTTTTGCCATAGTCATTTCTTCTTCACTAAATCCTCTAAAACAAATTTCCTCTAAATCGCATAGAGTTCTTTTAGCTTTTTCTTGGGCTTCCTTACCTTTGTCCGTAAGATATACATTAAGAATTCTTCTATCATTCTTATTAGGTATTCTTTCTATAAATCCAACCTTCTCCATAGTAGATAGTACATTAGTAGCTGTAGCCGCTTCTATATCACAGTTTTTAGCAATATCTTTCTGACTACACCCATCATTTTCTGATAGATAACTTAATATTTTAGGTTGACCTTTGCTTATATTAAATTTTGCAAATTCACTTCTAAATATTTTATGATGACATCTTAAAGTCTTCATTAAAGACTTGTGCACTTCCCCTCTTTCCATAATTACACCTCTCTTCTTAATTATTATTATATGCTTTAAAATAGTTAGATAGCTAACTATTAGATATCTAACTAAAATTTTATTGCTATTGATAACAATTGTCAACTACTTTTATTTGTAAATTATTCTTCTTATTTTTTCCTACTACTAACAAATTATTAATTTTTTTAATAATTATATAAAAAAAAGGAGATGCCTAAACATCTCCTTAATTTATATACTTACTTTGTCATAAAGCTTGCCCAATCACCATGGTCAACATATACGCTATTTTTTTCAAAGACTTCTTTATCATTCATAGCATAATAGTACACGTAACAGCTTTCCTTTTCACCATTTTCTAGCTCAACATCCATTACTACTCTATTATACTCATTTCTGCTGTCATTAACTCCATAATAATTTTCCATCTTATCCATAGGAATCATTACTTCTTCAAAATTCTTTATAGTCATAACTTCACCAAGTACAACGTCATTACCCTCTAATAACGCTGGATATCCTTTATGAGGCATATGATAAAGCTTCCCTTTAACTTTTCCTAAAACAGCATCCTCAATTTTGCCCTTTAAATATTTATCGTAATTATAGAAACCAGTTCTTAAGCTACCATAAACAAATATCTTCTTTTGTTCTCTAGGTTCTAACATTTTAGCAAACAGCTCCGCCTACAGCTTTAATATCTTCTGAATTTTCCACTGCTGCTTTTATACATAATTCTAATCCTTTTGCAATATCATTTATGTTCATAGCTGGCTTATCTGGTTTATCTAAAGTTTGTGCTGGTATGTATGGCACGTGTATAAATCCACCTCTCGCATTTGGGAACTTCTTATCTATCATATATAAAATTCCATACATTACGTGGTTACATACGAAAGTACCTGCTGTGTTAGAAACAGCTGCTGGTATTCCATTTTCCTTCATCTCTTGAACCATTGCCTTTATTGGAAGGTTTGAGAAGTAAGCTGCTTCACCATCTTCAAATATAGTTATATCTAACGGTTGATTTCCTTCGTTATCTTTTATTCTAGCATCATCTATGTTTATAGCAACTCTTTCAGGAGTAACTTGGAATCTTCCACCTGCTTGTCCTATTGAAATTACTATATCTGGGTTGTGAAGCTCCATAGCTTCTTCAATCTTAGCTAAAGACTTTCTGAATACTGTTGGTATTTCAAGTTTAATTACTTCCGCTCCTGATATTGTTTCAGGTAGTAATTTAACAGCTTCTAAAGCTGGGTTTACACTTTCTCCACCAAATGGATCAAAACCTGTTATTAAAACCTTCATATTTATATCTCCTTTTTTCTAATGAAGAATTAAAATTGCCACTAAAACTACTTAAATATAGTTTCTTTTTACTATCAATTTTAAATTCTACATTTCTAGATTTAATTTATTAGTATAAAATTTTAAGAATAAAGCCAGCTTAGGCTGACCTTATCCTTAGTTTTATATAAACTGCTTTAGCAGTTTTAACCTAATTTTAAATTATAACTCTTAAATATTATTATTAGAATGCTAAGAAGTACATTAATACAATGTGAGCGAATAATAAAGCTAAAGCAACTGGTGCTTGATTCTTTATTATAGCATTCTTATCTTCGATTTCTAAAAGTGCTGCTGGCATTATGTTAAAGTTAGCTCCCATTGGAGTTAATAATGTTCCACAGTAACCTGCTGTTAACGCTAAAGCACCTGCAACTGCAACGTTAGCACCTTGTGAAAATACGAATGGTATACCTATTCCAAGTGTTATAACTGAGAATGCAGCAAATGCATTTCCCATTATCATAGTGAATACTGCCATACCTATACAATAAGCTGCTACACCTATTAATAAGTTTCCTTGTGGAAGTACACTTGATATACCTGATGATATTACATCACCTACTCCAGCTGCTGTGAATAAAGCTCCAAGAGCTGCTAATAATTGTGGTAATATACTTGTTGATCCAACTGATTGAATCATTCTATCTGATTCTTCAACTAATACTTTTGGTGAAGCTTTAGTTATGAAGAACGTTACAATTATTGCAAGAACTGCTGCAACACCTATTGAAGCTGTTCCTGATATTGGTGTAAATTGTGCTATAAGTAAAGCTGATACAGCTATTACTAGTGAAGGTATAAATACCTTTAATCCTAATTTATTAGCTTGTTCTTCTCCGAACTTTGCATCTAATGCTTTTATAGTTCCAGGATTAACTTGTTTAGCTAAAGTAAGGATACCTATAACAACAAGCATTCCTCCAACAACATTGTAAGGTAATTTATGTCCGAATATAAATATTATTCCTAGTAATGACCAGAATAATGCTGTTCCGTATTTTGTTTTATGATTCTTATCTTTTAAAGTTACTACTGCTGTATTAAGCATCATAATACCAATTATTATGTAAAATAACTCTAATAACATATTTGAAAATGCTGCGAAATCCATATTACGTCTCCTCCTATTTCTTAGTCTTACTGTTAATTCCGTATTGCTTGTCTAATTTCTTGTCTAACATCATATTTTGTACAAGAACAAATACAAATGCAACTACTGCTATTACTATTGAAGCTTTTGCTACATCAATACCGTTTGTAGGGTATCCTAATTCAGTTAAAGTATTTGCAACAAGTAAAACTCCTGAACTTGCTAAGAAAAGGTTTTGTCCATAGAAGTTACCGTAGTTATCCATTGAAGCTGCTGCAGCTTTAATTTTCTCTTCAGTCTTCTTATCGATTTCACCATATTTACCTATAGCTGCACCTTGAGCCATTGGGTTTATTAAAGGTCTAACAAATTGAGGATGTCCACTTATTCTTAAGCTCATTGCTCCTCCAATTTGTCTTAATAAGCAGTAAAGTGTTAATAATTTTCCTGTTGAAAGATTCTTAACTTGCTTAATTAATTGAACTGCTTTTTCTTTTAAACCATATCTTTCTGATATACCAATTACAGGTAGAGTAAGAATAAATATAGTCATTAACCTTTGATTAACAAAAGTCTTTCCTAAGATTGTTAAAATCTCATTTATGTCCATATGTGCTGCTAATCCTGTTGCGATAGCTGAAATTATTATTACTGCAATACTATCAAACTTCAACGCAAATCCGATTATTACTATTAAAATTCCTATAAGTACCATTTGGTCTCCCCCCTTAATAATATCTAATTAAAAGATATATCATTTTTCGCCATTTGTCTACAAGAATTTTGTGGATAACATTCATTTTTGTATTATATTTATAATAAAATCATACTTTTTTTAATACTTTAACAACCGCTTATGAATTGACTTTGCAATTTATTTATTCTTATTATTGAATTTTCTAACAATTTTATTACTATATAAATCTTATAATTGTAAGATAATACTATACTTCTATTTAAGTAATTTAATTATTTTAAAATAAATATAATTATATTAATATCTCTTATGAGTTTTGGGAGGTCAAATTATGTTTAGAGAAATTCGTAAAAAATCTAGAGAAATTTTTGATAATGATATAACTACTATTTTAAATTCAGCCGAATATGGAACTCTAGCTACAGTGGATGAATATGGTATGCCATATGCTACTCCATTAAATTATGTATACTATGATAATGCTATATATTTTCATTCTTCTCCTTATGGCCATAAACTTGATAATATCGCTAATAATTCTAAAGTATCTTTTTGTGTAGTTACTGATACATGTATAATCCCTGAGAAATTCACCACTAAATATAAAAGTGTAGTTGCCTTCGGTACTGCTTCTTGGGTTATAGGCACCGTTAAAGAAGCTGCTCTTATAGAATTTATAAAAAAATACTCTCCAGAATATTTAGAAAAAGGAAAAGCTTACGTAGAAAAAGCTAAAGCCTCAACTACCGTTATCAAAATAGAAATTGACTATTTAACAGGAAAATCATCAATTAAGTAAATTTCATAGCAATTTGGTGAAAAGTTTGACTTAGTCAAATGGAAATTTGACAAACCTTATATAAATATATTTTTTCAATAAAAAAGGTTAGGGTAATTTTTAAAATCACTCTAACCTTTTAATGCTTTAATCATATCAAGTTAAAGAATTTAGATCAACCATTAATCCTCATTCTTTTCGTCATCATCAATATCATCATTCTCATCATATTCATCGTCTTCGTCTTCATCTTCATCTTCATCTTCATCTTCATCTTCATTTTCTATTTCATCTTCAAGCCTATCTTCTAACTCATCTTGTAGTTCTTCAAGCTGATCTTCATCTAAAAATATGCTTCCATCAACATTTCGCAATAATTCTAACATCTCTTGAGTTGTTAAATTTTCTATTGCATCTTCAAAATTATCCTCATCAAGTTTTACTAAGGCCTCATATTTACCTAAGCTAATTCCTTGGCTCTGAGCCTTTTCTAAATCTGATTTTTCTCCCTTTAAAAATGCTACATCAGTACCTTTAAATGTATTTTTAATAACCTGTTGAATATCTTTTTCATAATCAATATTCTCATTTCCAATAAAAGAAAATCCTACTAAAACTGCATTATTGTTATTTAAATAATTGCTTTGACTTAATAAATCTCTTAATGCTATTGTTCCTTCTTCAAAAGTCATTCCTTTTATTTTATCTAAACCTAATGCAATAGCCTCATCATTTATACCTTTTACACTCTTTATAATTCCTTTTTCATCTAAATTAAATTCTATACTAGGATTTATATCAAAAGTTAAAACTGCATAAACATTATTCATTTTACTAGTGAAAATATTCATTATTGGATTAATTAAAATTATAAATAAAGCTGCAATTGCGCCTAATGGTACTATATACTTTTTAAATGGAATTACCTTAGCTGCTTCTTTTTTCACATAAATGTCTTCTTCAAAAAAGAATATAGGGTTTCCTATCTTTAATCCATCTTTATTCTTTATTCTAGCTAATGTTCCATCTTCTTTCATAACAATAACATAGTCATCTTTTATTTCCATAACTATCCCTTTAAACATACTGCACCTCCTATCTCTTTATCCATAATCTTAAGTTTCTAAAATTCTTATCAATAATAATTACTACGGATATTATAAATTTCTTACTTCTTTTAATCACTTTTTCTGTAACAGAAAACTTTACTGAAATTTGCTTTATAGGAAGTCTTCTTTTTTCATACATAAAACTAGTTAATGGCTTTTCCTTGCTAACCTTTTCTGATAATTCTATGGCATTTCTTCTTGTATCTTCATGTTTAGGCGCCTCATCCACTAAATCTTCAAAAGTAAAGCCAAAGGCTTCTATTTCATTTTTCAGTTTACCTATTTCATTTGATAATTCATCACTTTCTTCAACCACTGTCTCTGCTACTTCAGATATGTCAATCCCTTTATCTTTAAGAGCTTCTATTGATTCAACTTTATTATTTCTATTCTCTTTTATTAGATAATTTTTCACTCTACTACTTATGACAAGCTTTGCAAAAGATGAAAAACTGCCTCTGCTCTCTTCATATTTATCTATAGCCTCTTTAAATGCAATGAGTGCTATACTTAATTCATCATCATTTTCTACGGATACGTATCTCCCAGTAATTGAACTTACAGTTTTTACTATAAATGCCATATAGTCTTGGATTAATTTATCTATACTAGTATTTTTAATATCATTAATATTCTCTTCTATAAATTCCATTTAATTATCTATACCACCTCTCTATTTTTCCTTACAACAAAACTCTAGGAGTATCCTCCTAGAGATATTGTTAACATAATACTCTGCTAAAATTCAATTAATCATTATCATAGTGGTCATCTATATCATCAAAGTCATTTATATCATCAATGTCATCATAATCATCATAGTCATAATCATCATGATCTAAATCTAATCCTGCTTCATGTTCTTTTAAGTCAATTATATCCTCTATTACATCATCATATTTTTGTCCATATTGATTTTCTAATTCATTTTCTAAAATCTCATCCCATGCTTCACCATTCTTAGCAAATAAATCATTAGCCCAATTTGTTCCATATTTACTTTCTATAGCTTTTATTATCTCATCTCTTTTACCTATTTCTTCTGATGTATAATAATCATAGTCATCTATATCATCAATACCTAACTCATTTTCTTTTCTTTCTATAACATAATCAATCAAATCATCATACTTTATACCAAAATATGCTTCTAACTCATTTTCTAAAACTTCATCCCATCTGTCACCATTTTTTGCTAATAAATCTGTTGCCCAATTTGCTCCATACTTATTTACAAGATAATTTTCTATTTCTGATGTAGTAACATTTCCTCCAGTATATTTTGAAGTTTCTGCTACATTTACTGGTTTTACTTCTACTGTTTTGTTAACTCCACCGTCATTACTTGAAGCCATTGCTGTTAAGCCTGCTCCACATATACCTGCTACTACTAACCCAGCTAAAATTTTATTCATTTTCATTTTAAATTCCTCCATTTACTTTCTTTTTAATATTAAATACCTAATCTGTTTTTTATTTAGGTACCACTTTTCTAATTTTGTTTAAATTCTTTTTACATTATTAAATACCATATGCTTTTTAATTTTAGGTACCTTTAGTGATTTTTCTTATTTTTTTTACTTCACTTCCTTCTGACACTATTAAATACAAGTTGCTATTTAATCTTTGGTACCTTTTTAGCCGAAAGTCCAAATTTTATTTAATATTTATAGAATTGTAGTTTCTTATTGATATATAATAAGAATATATATTTGAATAACATATTAATAAAAATGGAGAGATTTTATGAGAAATAATATATGTATAAAATGCAATTCTAGAAAAATAGTAAAAGTTGGTAAAGAATCAAGATATAATAATGCAATATATCTAAATGCCTTTAAAAATGCTATCGCAACAAAATACATATGTTGCGATTGTGGATACTTTGAAGAGTATTATGAAAATGAAAAGGACAGAGAAGCTATTTATAAAACTTATAGTGAATAACCAATTGATATACAATGAGTTAAAAGTGGACAAATTTATACTTGTTCACTTTTATAATAAATGTCTACATTACTTCAAAATAGAGCCGTTTATTATCATTCATTTTTTATTTTATACTTTAATAACCTTTTGCAAAATAAAAGAAGCTAAGCATTTGCTCAGCTTCATTAAACTATATTAATAATATTTTATTTTTCTAGTATATTCTTTAGCTCTTCAAAACTTTCAATTACTAATTCAGCATCTTCAACATTCCCAAAACCATACTTTGCATAAATAAAAGGTATATTACATTCCTTTGTTGCATTATAATCCCCTTCTGTATCTCCAACATATATAGGATTTTGTAACTTATTTCTCTCTATAACTAACTTTATATTATCACCTTTAGGTAATCCGGTTCTTTCGTAATTTTCAAAATCTATAAAATACTTCTCTAATTTATGAGCTTCTAAGAAAGCTTCAACATATCCGCATTGACAGTTACTAACAATGAATAGCTTGTACTTTTTCTTCAATTCATCAAGTACCTCTTCTACTTTTTCATATAACTTCCCACCATTTACTCTTAAGTAATCACATTCAGCTGCTGCACACTCATCAAATATTTCTAATCCTAATTTTTTATCAACATTTGGTAGTAATCTTTCAACTATCTCCTCAGATGTTAATCCCATTATACTTTGAATCTCTTCAATTGTAATAACCTTATTAATTTCTTGATAATTATTTTTTAATACATTATTCCATACGTCTAAAATACTATAAGTTGCATCCCACAACGTCCCATCTAAATCAAATATAATACTATCTATTCTCATCCCTATTTCTCCACCTTTTAAATTTATACCCTTGCTTATTATGAAAACTAAAATACCTCTCTATATAAATATATCATTATGGCTAATATAAAACTATATTACTTTTATACTCTTTTAGCCTCATACTTTTTTTATATTAGGGCAAATTAAAATATAACTTTATTTTGAGGTGTAATTATGCTTGAAGAATTATTTGATATTTATCTACCGATTTTAATTCATCTTTTTGAATTAATGGGAATTATTATATTAACTCTCGGTACTTTCACTGCCTTTATCAACTACTTTAGAGGTAAATTTTCAAAAAAAGATTATAAGGTTAAATATGAATTTGCTGATGTTATGGTTACAGCATTAGATTTTAAGTTATCAGCTGAAATTTTAAAAACCGTAATAATAAGAAGCAAGGAAGAACTAGTAATCCTTGCTGTAGTATTTATAATAAGAATTATTATGACTTTTGTGTTAGAAAAAGAAATGAAAACACAAGAAAAGAAAGAAAAATTTAAATAAAGTGCAAACTAATACAATTAAGAGTTAATAATTTAAATACTAAATTATTAACTCTTCTCTTTTAACTATTAATTTTATTAATTCGTTACAATATTATTAACTAGCTTTTGAATCCATATTAATTCTACTAAGTAGCATTAGCTTATTAACTTCTAAATTACTATTATCATTATTGTAGCTATACCATCTCTTCATGAATTCTTCATTTGAGTCTATTAAATCTTGAAAATATACAATATTAAAATCATCAATAAATGTGTTTAAAACCTCATTAAATTCTTCTGATTTAAGTAAATTTACAACGAAGCCTCTATTCCAGCTTTCATCATTTATATATTTATCATTAATAACTTGTCCTTCTTTTGGTAATGATTTATCTACAGTATTTCTTACTATATTTTCATTACCATATAACGCTACTAGTAAATTTATAAAGTTTTCTTTTGGTGGGGCTATCTTATTAACATAACAATCTATATTGTACTTTTCCTTTATATAATTATAAAATTCTATTATTTTATAAAGACTCAAAATCCACGCATTTTCTTCAAATTCAGAAATAACCTTAAATTCATTTATTAATAAATCTTCTTTTCTTTTATCTAAAACTCCTAATTTATACTCTTTTATCTGTTTATCCATCCACTTTATCAAAGCTGTATTATTTATTGTATCCACATCACTTTCATAAACTGGAATATAGTATTTATCATTAATTAATTTGTAGTAAAGAATCCTTTTTCTATAACAACTACTAATAAAGTTATCATATTTAATTAAATTTTCTTTCCAATTATAAAATCTCTGATCCCATATAAACCCTATTGAATCAAGCTTTTCTATGAATTCTGGATTTAAAATTCTCTTATTATAAAGAGTTCTTTGAAGACTTATAAAACTATATAATCTACTATACTCTTCTGAATTAGGTACATTTATGTTCCCATATAAGCTTTTAAACTCACATAATGCGTCAAAATACTCTTCCCAATTATATGTTATCTTTTTCTCTATATTTTTAAGTTGCGATATTAGTTCAAAATGCTCATCATATAACGCTAAACGCACCTCATCACTTTCTACCCCTATACTTTTTCTATACTCATTATGTAAAGCTTTAGCTTCTTCTAACTGAGTTCTAAACTTCATAAGCTCTAAATTATCTATATTATCTACAAAGTCAAACACAATAGGAGTTTTATTAGCTGAATCTGCTGTTAGACATCGTCCAAGTTGCTGATAATATATAGTTGGAGATTTAGTTGTTCTAAGCATAATAATTCCACTTATATTTTTAATGTGAATTCCTTCATTTAATTTACTTATGGAAAATAATAGTTTTACTTCTTCTTTACAATCATTATTTTCAAAATCAAAAAGCTCTAAAGTATTATTATTCTCTGATGTCACTATGTACTCTTTAACTTTTACAGTAGGTTCTAAAATATTATTAAACCAAGTTATTACCTCATCCTTCATTTCATTTAGGTGTTTATTATTTTCACAAAAAACTATGAATTTTAGATTATCTACTTTAGGTAAATGCTTCTTAATAACATGCTCTGCTTTACTTTCTTTTTCGTATAAAGCTTTATAAATATTAAGCTCTTCTATATACTTTTTTCTATCCTCTGTAGATATATTATATTTTTTCATTAGCTTCATCTTTTTATCTATTTCTTTATCAAGATTATACATAGCTGAAACATATATAGGACTAGGTAAAATCCTTCTTACTATAGCTTCTGAAAGGCTTAATGGTGTTGTAGATACACCATCTAAAAGCTCACTAATCATATCTCTATTATTATCTAAAAATCTTATTGGAGTTGCTGATAATCCTACAACTTTTGCACTTGAATTTTTATCTAAAATGTAGCTTACAGCTTTCCCCCAGTTTAATGCCCCAGCTCTATGAAGCTCATCTAAAATTATTAAATCTACCTTTAAATTATCTATCTTCCCTTTAGAGTACATAGCTGAAAACTTACTATATGTATAAAATTTACACCTTGTCATACTCCAAGGGGCTAGTCTCTTCAATCTCTCAATAATTTCATTTGTAGGTGCTAAAAGAATAGAATCTTTCTTTATATAGTCAAATAATAATTGAAGTATAATAAAACTCTTTCCTGTTCCCGTAGCATTAGGTACAGCCACTCTATTTTTATTTTCTAATATGGCCTTTATTTCTTTATATGTGTATCTATTATGAGGTCTTAAATCTGGCAATAATACTTGTCCATTATCATCTTCTGAAAAATTATTTATAAGCTCTTCAATATAATCAAAACTTTCTAAAGTCATGTTAGTTTTATTAAATATATTAATCTTTTCAACATATCCATTTAAGGATATTATCATAAAATATTTGCAGTTATATCTTTTACTCGATTCTTTTTCAAACTTAACTAATTCTTCTCTTATCACTGTATTAGTTAATGGCTTACTTACATTTTTAGCTTGTACTATCCATACCACTTTGTTTGGATTATTCTTTCTTGATAAAAGTATATCTGCTCCCCCATCCCATGAGCCTCCATTAACTGTTGCTATAAATCCATTACCTTCAAAAAGAAATGCTAAATACTCCTCAAATAGTTTTCCTTTAATATGTATATAAGCTTCATTTAATGTTTCCTTGATTAAATATATTTCCTTATTGTAGGTCATCTTCTTTAGTTTATCTAATATGCAATTTTTATCTTCTTCTTTCATATCTTAAGAAATTTTCTCCTATGTTAGTAATCTTTTCCTTATTAATATAGCAAGAATAGTTAATACTCCCAAGACAAAAATATCCATTTAATAATGTAATTTGTTCCAAATTTGAATTTTGTTTAACTTTTTTGAAGATATAGATGAATTTTACTCCATTATTTTTAGATAGAATTACCATTTATAATTAAGCTAAATAAACTTAAGAAATAAGAATTTTACTTCTAGTCGTCGCTACATACACAGAATGAATTTTGTAGCTCTACATATTCTTCTTTACTAAGTGATTTTAAGTATTCATCAAAGTGATCTTCTGAACAAAAGTATCCAATCTTATTTTCAAAATAATCTTTTGATAATTCTTTTTTGCAAAATAAACATTTTTTCATTTTTATTACTATCCTAACCTTCGTTAATTTTATATTTCATATGTTATATATCTTAAAATATTAATAGTTACTATTTTATCTTATAGACAAAATAGTAACTATTACACTTCTTCATTAAAAATAGTTTCTACAATTTACTTACTTTTATTAGAGCTTGAAGAAGACTCCTTCATTTTACTACTTATTATAGAATTTTCAATTATAGTGTAAAATATAGCCTCTTCTACATCAATATCACTTTTATCTCTTATCTCAATAGTATATCTATGTGTTGGACTAAAAAATCTTCCATCTATGACATAGTCTACATTATTCTCATTATCATAAATTTTATAATCTTTACAGAACAGTATCGCATCTGGAATAGCTCTCCCCTGTTTATTATGATTTTCATCATAGAAGTATTGTACACGCTTTAATCTCCAAAAGTCTCTTTGCTTTTCCTCACCTATATATCCAGTTGTATCTCCGTTAGCATCTTCTACCTTTGCTAATCTATTAATTGATATATTAAAAAGTTTTACTTGTGTTAATCCTAACCTTTTTATTTGACTTTCCTTCTTTATAAGATTGCCATGAATATCCTTTAACTGAAGAGTATCTCCAAAGATAGGAAAGAATTTTCCTTTAACTTCGCCTATTAAAACTCCATCACTAAGAATATAATAATGTTTTCTAAAGGAAAATAATTTTTTCTCCATAGTAATTTCATCAGAAAGTTCTATTATTTCTTCAAAAGTCTGTGTTTGTGGATTGATTATATCTGTTGATGTTTTTCCAAATACTCTAATCTTTTGAGCAATGTAAAATCCTAATGTCAATAAAAGTATAAATATAAGTATTCCACATACTATCTTAATAAATTTATTTAAAACTCTCATTTTCTTCCCCCAACTAATATAAGTTATTAAATAATTGTATCACCGAAAAATTAGTCCAGCAAGTTATAAACTAAGAACAAAAGTGATTACAGTAAGCAATAATTTACCGTAATCACTTCTCAAAATTGTATTTTATTATTTTTTACATATTAAACAAAGATAAAATCCTTCCATAAATTCATTTGGAATAATTCTGATAGATCTACTTATTCTCTCATCATACACCTTATCTTTATAAAAAATTGCTCCTTTTTTATAATTAGGAATATTTATATTTATAGGCAAAATATCTGCATCTTTATTCTTTTTTAATAAATAATTTACTACTTCCTCATTTTCTTGTGGTGAAATTGTACAAGTTGAATACATCATAACCCCACCTCTTTTTAATGTTGCAAAAGCTGATTGAATAAGTTCTCTCTGTACTTTTATAAATGGTCCATTCTTTAGCAATTTAAGCTTCTTAGTATTTTTAATATTAATTGTCCCCTCTCCTGAACAAGGTACATCTAATAATATCTTATCAAAATATTCCTTATAAATATTCATTAGCTTTCTACCATCTAGATTTAATGTAGTAACATTATTAGCTCCATGCTTTTCTATATTAAAATTTAATCTTTCATATCTAATTTTGTTAACTTCGTTTGCAATTATTTCACCTTTATTATTCATCTTTTCTGATAACTTCAAAGTTTTTCCACCTGGTGCCGCACACATATCAAGTACTTTATCTTTCTCATTTACATCTAATATTTCTGCTGGCATTATACTAGATAAATTTTGCATATATATATATCCTTTTCTATATGATTCTAACCTCTGTAGTAATCTTTCTTGCTTTTCTTTCAATATATATACGTCTTTAAAACAAGTGCTTTTATCTACTTTAATATTTTTTCTTTTTAGTTCCTCCAAAGTCTTATCGCTACCTTTTTTTAACCTATTTATCCTAAAGGTTGTCCTTCTTCCTACTAAATAACTTTTTAATATTAAGTCAACTTCTTTTGGAGTATATATCTCATATAACATATCTAGATAATACTCTGGGAATAACCCTCTAAGTCCTTTAATACCTATATTTATAGCCATAAATCCTCCCCCTAATTTATAACTTTATATATTATATGTTGAGTTTCTAATATTTATATTCCAATTATGTTTTACTAAAGTTAAATAAAAAAACAGATTACTATAATAAAAATTTATTAAGTAGTCTGCTATTTTTTTCATTTACATTTACTTAATTTTGCTCCATATAAGTTCCCATGCCTCATTATTATAATTTTCAAAATCCATATGACAACACTCCCAATTATCAGGTTTAATTCCTGAATAAGGCTTAAATCCGAACTTTAAATATAAATCTATAGCCTTATAACTCCAAGTTTGTGTTTTTAAATATACATACTTTTCACCTTTTAATTTTTCATTTTTCAAAATATATGATATAAGAGCTTTTCCTAATCCCTTTCCTCTATAATCAGGATGAACTGAAAGCCAATGTAATCTATACTTTATCCCTTCATCAAAATGCTTTCCAAACCATAATGATGCAGTTGCAACTACTTTTCCTTTAGGGCTCTCTACAAAATAACAATAATTACTTAAATCAACATTTTCCTTAATAAATTCATCTTCAAAATATCTTTTAGCATCGGATACATCTTTGAATTCACCCACTTCTGTTTGAAGCTTGCTCCATTCTTCTTCCATCCCTTTTTCATAAGGTTTAATGGTATATCCTACTGGCAATTTATACTTTCTAAAAAATTCACTATTTCTTCTTATCATTAATACCTCGTAATATTTTATCGATTTATCCATAACTTATTCTCCCTGTATAGTTCTATATTAATAATTCTATGAAAAAAATATTTATTAATGATTTTTATTTTTACATCTTAAATTTAAGCAAAATTTATTGAAAAAAATTAAAAATACTAAATAAATACATATAACTTTAAATTGATTATTCTTTCTTACAAAAGCTTTCCATTTCAACTTTGACTTTCTTTGACCTTCTTCATATAATATAACTGTACAAAGAAATAAGATATAAAAAATAAATTATTAAAGGAGGTCTTTGTATGTATGGTTTAGTACCTTTCAAATTTAATAACAGAGGAAACAGAGGATTAACAATCAATGATATGTTCCAAGACTTCTTTAATGATGATATATTATCACCATTTACTGAAGCTAATCACTTTAAGGCTGATATAAGAGAAACTCCAGAAGAATATTTAATTCAAGCTGAATTACCAGGAGTAGAAAAAAATGATATAAATATAGAATACAATAACAACTGTTTAACTATTCATGCAGTTAGAAAAGAAGAACATGAAGAGACTAAAGATAACTTCATAAGAAAAGAAAGACATTATGGTGAAGTTTCAAGAAGCTTCTGCGTAAATAATATAGATAAAGCACAAATTCAAGCTAAGTTTGATAATGGAGTTTTAAGTATTAGATTACCTAAACAAGAAAAGACTGTGAATAATACTAAAATTGAAATTCAATAATAAATCACTTTAAATTGAATACTTTAATATTTAGAAAAGAGATGATTATTTATGAAAATATCAAATCTAAGATCTAATCCTAGATTCAAAAATTTAAAATTTAAACTTAGAAAATTACTTCATAGCTCAGATAAATAAAAAATACCTTACTAAGATACACCTTATTAAATAGCACCTTTAAATAAATATTACTGCAATTTAATCAAAAAGAAGGTGGTATATTAGAAGTTAAGTTACTAAAAGAATTATTAACTAAAGTAAAAGAAGTATAATCTTAGTGTAACTTAAAATACCTTTGGCAGAAATAATATTCATGCCGAAGGTATTTTTTATAAACAACCATTTTTTATGGCATAGTAATATATTCCTCTGTAGATTTAGCCTGGCTATTATATTTTTTTAACCATATAAAATATCCAAAACATATACCTACTGATACAAAGGATGCTACTGGTGAAGCTAATCCCATTTTAAACAATGACGTATTAGGCACTTTGCTCATTAAATACGACATTGGAATACGAACTACAAATGTTGCAATCATACTATGAATAAAAGCAATCATAGACCTACCACACCCACTAAAATATGAATTCATACAAAATATAAATGCTACTAATATACAATCAAAAGAATATGACTTCAAGTACATAGCTGCTGATGCTATAACTTCTACATCCTTAGTAAATATGCTTGTAATTGTATGAGGCAAGAACTGGCAATATATACATACTAATATTCCACATATAAGTGAGTATCCTATTCCATACTTTAATCCTTTTATTGCGCGGTCAGGTTTATTTGCTCCCATATTTTGAGCTGTCATTGTTGCTACTGCTGATGCAAAAGCCGTTGGTGGAAGCATTGCAAATATTATTATCTTTTCAACAACCCCTACCGATGCTGACGCTATTAATCCCATACTATTAACTATTACAGTTATTAATAAAAATGATATATTTACTAATGCATCTTGAAGTGCTAATGGTGACCCTACTTTTAAAATACGTCTTAATGAATATTTATCAACTCTTACATATTCCTTATTAAATTCAAAAGAAAACCCTCTCTTTTTAATAAATATGGCTTTGTTTTAAAATAGTGTTGAAATTAGCATAACATAATAGGATGTCCAAATGGACATCCTATTTGAATCGTAATATACTAAAATTGTCTATTTAAAACTCAAATTTTCTTTTATTAATACTATAGCAAAATATATAGTTGATATCACTCCTATAGCTGAAATAAAATAAAGTGACTGGCTTAAGTAAAACCCGACTACAGGAATATAGTGGACTGCATCATAAAATACAGGCATACTTATTAAAGACAAAATTATACTCCCCAAAATGCAGTGAAGTAATTTAGTGTTTTTACTCATAATGTTTCCCCCTCTTTTTACGTCGTACTTTAATACAATTGTTCATCAATCATTATATTAATTGTACACTAAAAATAGTAAAATCAAAACAAATTTTACCTTTTATACATATATTGGTCTTCTAATTTTAAAATCCTTTATTAAAGATATAGA